>DATASP010000082.1:0-9234 GCA_036269155.1 Candidatus Udaeobacter sp. | reverse complement strand
TCTGGGACTTCCGAAATCGCCACGATTCGCGCGCGCACATCTTCGCTGCGTTTTGTGTCGTGCGTCGAGGTGGCCAGCAAGGTGGCCGGCCAATTGCGTTGCCGATCCAGATTGCGCTCGTGAAACGTCTCGATGCTGAGTCCAAACTGTTGCGGCTCGCCCCCTACTTCGTTTAGCGCTGTCAGCCGGTTGTAAATGTAAAACACCGTATCCTCCAGTCCCTTCGCCATCACGGGTCCGGTAGTTTGTTGAAACTTTAAAATGAAATGCGTGTGTGCCGCACGTCCGCCTGCATCGAGATTTGGTTGGAACCGAAACAGCAGCACGTCCTGCAAATAATTGAAGATAGATTCGTCCATCGCCGGGTTACGGCGTTTGGCTGCGCTAATCGCACGCTCGACGATTTGACGATCTTCCTCGCTGGCCGGCTGACCCGGCGCGAGATAGGTTCGATAAACAGGAAAGCAGGCGATGGTCTCGCGCACGGCGCGCGAGAGTGCCTCGAGCGTGAAATCTCGATACCCGCGGTTTCGCTCGGAAAGCCGGTCGAGCATGTTGCCCAGAACATCGACGTCGTTCCCCATCGCGAGTTTCATTACCTGGAGTTTCTTCGCATACAGCAGATGGCCAAAAGGAACCGAGTGACCAATGAAACGATGGAACGTCTTAGTGATCGCCCCCTCGGCCGACGAATCGACCAGCAACTGCGTCACTTGATTCGTAAAATCGTAGCCCGTCGTGCCATCCACGCGCCAGTCTTTGCGCAATGTCTCCGAGCCGGTGAGAATCTTTTCTGCGACCATGTAAATGGCGCGCCCATCTTTGGGCAGCGCGATCCCAAGCGCCTTGGCGCAACGCTGCTGAAGTTTTTCGAAATACTCTCCGGGCAGGTAAAGACCATCGGGGTGATCGATTCGCAGGCCTGTTACTGCGCCAGTGCTCACTAAATCCAGAAGAAGCCGGTGAACGGCGTCGAAGACCTTTGGCAATTCGACCCGAATCGCCGCCAACTCATTTACGTCGAAAAAACGGCGGTAATTGATCTCTTCGGCCGCGACGCGCCAGGACGCCAGCCGATACGATTGCGCGTTGAGCAATTCATCCAGGATGTCAAAACTGCGTGCGTCGCCCGGCTTTCCGTTGATTTGTGCCAAGGCTTTTTCGAGCGCCTGTTGCACTCGGGGCGCTTCGGCACAAAGTCGCTCCAAGCGTCGCTTGATGATCTCTTTTTCTCTAATGCGCTCTGTGATCCGCTTTGGATCAGCTTCCGTGCGCCTCGGCAAGTATTCGAGCGCGGTCAGAATGCTTTGTAATTCCGCATAAAAGTCTTCGTCCTTGCGTCCGGCGAGATTTTTTAGAGCAATTTCGAGAACGTAACGATACGTTCCCGGGGCGATCGGGAGTCTGCGCTCGCCATAGAACAGAAAGAACATTCCTTCTTCGAGGCGCACCTGCAACTCGCCGCGCTCAAGGACGCGGCCGTATTGGTCGCTCAGGATTGGCAGAAGAACTTTGTCGCGCAGATCAAATTTCCGCGGCTCCCAGTCGATGTCGAAATAGGGCGCATATCTGGAGCTGCGGCCGTTTTCCAGAACATCCATCCACCACTGATTCCGCGAGTCCGCGATGCCGACGTGGTTCGGTACAAAATCCAGTACCTGGCCCATTGAGTGCGCATGCAGTTCCGATATCCATGCGTTATTATCGGCGCGCGAGCCGATGGCGGCGTTCAGCTTGTTGTGATCGGTAATATCGTAACCATGCAGAGTGTCCGGGCTCGCCTGAAAATACGGTGATGCATACACGTCACTAACCCCCAGCGAGTGCAAATACGGCACGATCTCGCGCGCCTGAGAAAAGGTGAACCAGCGATTGAATTGCAACCGGTACGTGCATGTTGGAATGCGCGGATGTTGCGTCTTCATGGCAGAGAAGCAAACGTCCAACGCTCAACGCCCAACGTCCAACGCCGAAATCCAGAGTTTGAATTCGAAATTCGGCGTTCGACGTTGAGCGTTCGGCGTTTTCTTCTACATCTTCTCAGGCACCTTGATGCCCAGTAGCTCGAGCCCGCGCTGTAAAATTCGGCCGGTGAGATCGCACAAGGCGAGCCGGGAGCTACGCAGCGGTTCCTCTGATTTCAATACCGGGCAAGCTTCGTAGAACGCGTGAAAGCTGTTCGCCAGCTCAAACAAATAATTTGCCAAAATGTTCGGACGAAAGTCGTTCAAAACCTGCGGAACGATCTCGGCGAACTGACACAGACGTTTGGCGAGATTCAGTTCGGCGGGATCGGCAAGCGTCAGGCTTGTAGCCACGGGCCTGTGGCCCGTCGCCTCGACGCCCCACAAGGGCGTGGCTACAGCACCTGCTTTGCGAAAAATAGAACGAATTCGCACGTACGCATTCTGCAAATACGGCGCGGTGTTTCCCTGCAACGAGAGCATCTTGTCCCATGAGAAGACGTAATCTGTCATTCGATATTGCGAGAGATCCGCATATTTCACCGCACCGATCCCAATCTTGTTCGCAATGTCGGTCTTTTCGTCCTCGCTGAGGTCCGGATTCTTTTCCTCGATGATTTTGCGGGCGCGCTTGCAGGCTTCTTCGAGAAGATCACGCAACGGGACGTTCTCGCCGGAGCGGGTCTTCATGAGTTTCCGGTCTTCACCGAGAATGCTGCCAAAGGTGATGTGGCGCAGATCAACCGTGTAACCTTCGCGCCGCGCGATATCGAAAATCTGTTTAAAATGCAAAATCTGCGGTGCGCCGACCACGTACCAAATCGCATCCGCTTTTAAATCGTTGATCCGATAATCGATTGTGGCGACATCGGTCGTGGCGTAATTGAAGCCGCCGTCCCGTTTTCGGACGATCAGAGGTTTATCGGCCAGTTCGGGATTGTCCCGAAAGAAAACTACTACCGCACCCTCGCTGATCTCGCCGACACGGGATTTCAACAGTCGTTCGACCACACCGGCAAGCCGATCGTTGTAAAAACTTTCGCCGCATTGAAGGTCATAATGAACATCGAGCAATTTGTAAACACACTCGAAATCCTGCATTGAGAAGGCAACGCATTGCTTCCAGATATCCACGTTTTCGCTGTCGCCAGCCTGGAGCTTTATCAACTCCTGTCGGCATGCTTCGCGAACGTCCGGGTCGCTGGTTGCTCGCTCGTTTGTTTTTTTGTAAATGCGCACAATCTCGCGCAGCGGGTTGCGCTGCAGCGCTTGTCGATCCAGCAGGTTTTTCCAGCCGTAAATCACCATCCCGAACTGCGTGCCCCAATCGCCAAGATGATTATCGCGGATGACTTCGTGTCCGAGAAACTGCGCGATGCGCGCCAGAGCATCCCCGAGCACGGTGCTGCGGATGTGACCGACATGCATCGGTTTTGCAACATTGGGCGAGCCAAAATCAATCACGATGCGTCGTGGCGATTCTACCTCAGCAACACCAAGTCGCTGATCCCGTAACAGCTCCATTGTCTTTTCAGCGACTGCGCCGGAACGCAGTGTGAAGTTGATGAAACCTGCGCCTGCGACTGCCGGTGATTCGCAAAGATCGCCAACCTCAATCTGCGCGACAATTTTCTCTGCGAGGGCCCGCGGATTTTCGCCGCGTTGCTTTCCCAGCACGAGAGCGGCGTTAGTCTGATAATCTCCGAACCGCGGATCGCTTGCCGGCGTCAGCTCGCCCGCCGCGGCGGGTAAACCGGCGCCGCGGAGCGCGTCGGAAAGCTTCTTTGCTAGAAGTGATTGAAATGTCTGCATGGTTAGTGCGGCACTGCGCCGTCGTAGCCGAATCGCTGTGCGAGGCGAGGCGCTGAGGTTTTCTGATACCCGCGCGCCACGTCGCCCACAGGTCGACGGCTACAGTTACGAGCGATCGCGAAAGATCGACAAAATTTCTTCCGCGGATTTCGCGGTGGCCAGACTCTCGCGCACGGACCGGTCGTTAAGGAACTTTGCAATGGAAGCAAGCGTACGCAGATGCGTCTGAAATTGATTTTTCGGTACGATGAAAAGGACGACGAATTTGACGGGAGCATTATCGAGCGCATCAAACTCAATACCGTTGCTGGATCTTCCGAAAGCGGCGACGACCTCATCGAGCCGATCCGAAGAACAATGTGGAATGGCAATCCCGAATCCGATTCCTGTGCTCATGGTTTCCTCGCGCTGTCGAAGCGCGATAAGAATGGGATCGCGATCTACCGGTTTTATTTTGCCAATACGAACGAGCAAATCGATCAGCTCGACGATGGCCGCCCAGCGCTCCGTTGCTTTCATCTCTGGGATGATTTGCTCGGCAGAGAGTAAATTAGCCAAGGACATGCGGATTCCCGGTGCGGGAGGCCAAGCTTAGCGGGGGCATCTGGCTTGACAAGCGTGTTTTGGGGCAACGCGGACATGTTGCCCGCTCTGTCCCGCATTTTGCCGGACAGGTTCTGCGGAAAATATATCCGACTCACAGGCTTGGATTCGCAACATCATCCGAATCGTGTTCACAGGAGCCGACGGTAACATGCCGGCCTCAGCAGGCAGAATGCCCGCGCTCCCCACTCATTTCTGTTCGCGAATTTTATGGTTTAACCGCCGCGACAGCAGCCAGCGCACACCGAACATATCGACTGTCGCGCGAAGAGCGCGATTACCCAGACCGTATTTGCTTTGGCCGAAGCGACGGGGCCGATGGTTCACTGGAATCTCCACAAGCCGGTAGCCGGCGCCTTTGACCAGCGCGGGAATGAAACGGTGCATTCCCTTGAATGGAACGAGGGCGCTGACACATTCCCGCCGCATCGCCTTGAGTGTGCAACCAGTGTCGCGCACGCCGTCCTTTGTGAAACGGCTGCGAACCGTATTCGCAATCCGACTCGTCAACCGCTTCACGCGCGTGTCTCTACGCTGCGCCCGATAGCCGCAGACGAGATCGGCGCCGCGCGTGATTTCAACAAGAAGCTTTGGAATATCAGCCGGATCATTTTGCAAATCGCCGTCGATAAGAACCGCAATTGCGCCACGCGCTGCTTTTAGACCGGCGTAAATCGCGGCGCTTTGCCCGGTATTTTTTTCGAAACGAATTATGCGCACGTTCGTCTTTGGTTCAATACGCTCCACGGTGCGATCGATCGAACCGTCATCGACAAAGATAGTTTCATAATCGAGGTCCTTCAGCGCTGCGCTCAGCTCTGATTGCAAGATGCCGATGCTCTCTTCTTCGTTAAAAACAGGAACGATGACCGAAACTGCGGAAAAACTTGTCGCCTCACTGGGAGGCATCTCAAAATCCATGAGGTTCTGTAGAGTCCGCTGTCCTCAGCGGAAATAATGAGCGGTCGGCATGTGCGCTGAGGACAGCGCACGCTACAGCCCACCCTCTAATGAGATGACTTCTCATAACGGAAGGGTGCGGTAATTACGGCAAAGAAACACCTGCCATATTCGCAAGACTTTGCCGTAGCGCCGCACCTCAATGGTCCCCACCGGCTCTGTTGATTGAAATCCAGCGCTGATGTTGTGGGGCACGTGTTCTTTCTCGCCGCTCCGAATGAAGAGAGCATCACGGCCAACGAAAGGGTTAATGCCGTTTTCCTCAGTGTACGTTTCACTCTCTGGCCGCGGCATGCCCGGTTTTACCTCGACGAATTCGTCATAGCGCGGCCAAAAGGAGAACTGATTCACCATGTCCTGCGATTCGGGGATATACACCGGCGGGTGATCGGGCCCTTCCACCCGTTTGTCGCGCAGATAAAAAGAAATCTCTGATGCCCGATCGCGAGCATCAGCAATTAGAAAAAGTTTCTCGCCAAACTTCATTTCCAGATCGTTACGCATTTTTTCCAGCGCGCCGGTAGCGTTTTTCCATCCGCGCATGCGGTCGCTTGGGTCACTTCGTTTGAACCGGTAACCAGTCAAGCGCAACACGTCTGTGTCCAGGGCGACGACGCTCATTGTGAGCCCAACCATTATCGCCACCACCGCGCCCAGCCGTAACGTCATGCTCGCTTCGAATTTTTCCCACCAGAAATGAACTGCCAAAAGGCCGAAGCCCAGGAAGGCCAGGCCATCCCAATTAGGTGCCGCGGCCTTGTTTAGTGAAAGAAGCAAATAAAAAAGAAATACGGGTAGCCCAAACCACATCAAGAACAGGACCTTGAACTGCTGATTGACGCGTCGCCAGCTTGCAATGACCCCCCAGGCAACGGCCAGAAAGAGAAATGGCGAGTAGACCAGAAAATGCTGGCCCAGAAACGAGAGAACCTCGCCGAGATGAAAACCAAAGCCGTGCTCGAGACTTCCCCGCGATCGCAAATGCACCAGCGTGATCCAGGCATGTTGCTGGTTCCAGACAATAGGCGGCACTGTGCAAACGGCGAATACGCCCAGCAATGAGTACAAACCTGGGCGTTTGAATTCCTGTCTAAGCCGTGGAGCCAGCGCGAGCACCAACACAATCGACACAAGCTCAAGTGCGTTTGTGTATTTGGAAAGAAAACCCAGCCCAACCAGCAATCCGGTAAGTGGCCAATACCAAGAGAAATTCGGACTCTTTTCCACCGCCAGCCAAAATGTGAACATCGCTGCCAGCCAGAAGAAGATCGATAACGCATCAATCGTCATCACGAACGCACCGATATTGAAGATGGGGGTAACATTTAACGCGACCACCGCCCACAATCCGGCGGTGGCACTGAACAAGCGTCGCGCGAAGTAAAAGAAGAGCAGACTTGTTCCTGCCGCCAATAGCGGACTGAAAAAGCGGACGCCGAATTCGTTTGAGCCGAAAACCGCAGTGCTAGCGCGAATGACAAAGGCAATGGCCGGCCCCTTGCTGAAGTACGCGGGCGCGAGCCGCTCCGACCACATCCAGTAATGCGCCTCGTCGAATTCCAGATCACTAGTGGACAGTATTGACAAGCGAATCGCCGTTAGAGCGATGATAAAAAACCAGACCGCGCGCGTTGTGCTCATGTGGGGCGTGGCGATCTACTGCTTAAATCAGCAACCAAACTTGGATGGCGTGCAAAAAGCTGGGGCACCAATTTCCGTGCCACTACCCTCCAGACCAACTCGGACACCGCGAACAACAAGAGTGATTCACCGATGCCGAGAAAAACAGTAGCGAGCACATCGCTGGGCCAATGCGAGCCGAGATAAATTCGTGAATAACCAACTGCAGCGGTTACGAACCAATACAGCCAGCCGCGCCGGTAAAACAGGGTGCAAAAAACGGCAATTATTGTGTTGGTCGCCACGTGTCCTGACGGAAACGACGGTCCCGACCGGCTGCGATCGGAGGAATCGGAAAAGCGAACAATCGGCTCCTTGAAAAGGGTCAAAAATTTCGGACGCGCCTTTTGTAACTGGACCATCCGCACACTCTCGACCTGTTTCGGCCGAGGGCGATCCACAGCGGACTTCAATGCACTTGTCACCAAGCTTCCGATTAACAAAGACAAGCCCAAGCAGATGACGAACGCACGCGCTTTGAATCCTCCAAACAAGAGTGCGCTAATTCCAACTGCGACAAACAACGGTCTCCAGATC
This sequence comes from Candidatus Udaeobacter sp., assembly GCA_036269155.1. Taxonomy (GTDB): domain Bacteria; phylum Verrucomicrobiota; class Verrucomicrobiia; order Chthoniobacterales; family UBA10450; genus Udaeobacter. Next base: position 1,678 of record DATASP010000082.1, on the reverse strand, counting down.
TCGGTATCGCTCAATGCCGCCATGAACAAGTCCAGAAACGGACTTGTCCATTGTTGGTTAATTAAATGAAGCAGAGACTCGTCCACGTGGGTCGAAATCGATCGTGAATTAAGGTTTAATCGTTACCGATCTAATAAACAAACGCGGGACAATCACGAAGCACGAATGACACATGACGAAATAAGCTCGAATGCTCGAATGACGAATTTACAATCCGGGGCTTTCCCTTTGTCACTCGCGCTTCGTCATTCCCTCGTCATTCGTCATTTGTCATTCGTCATTTGTTTGGCGTTCGCAGCCATATCGAGCTTCGCGGAACCTCCGCCTTCGGCGAAAGACATCCTCGCCTCTGTCCGCATGATGGAGTCACGACAGCAAATCGATCTGCAGGGACAGCTTCGGCAGAATGATGTCGTTATTCCGTTTCACCTCGTGCAAAACGGGCCGTTAATTCGTTATTCGTTCACAAATCCGGATGAGGTTTTGCAGTTGCGTCTGGGCGAGGATAGTTCGCGGCTCGATCTTGTGAGCGAGGGTGAGGCCGAAAAGTTTCCCGCTTCGAAGCTCGACCAAAGAATCCGAGGCACGAGCGTGACGTACGAAGACCTGTCGTTCAAATTTCTATACTGGCCGACTGCGCGCGTCTTAGGCGAGGAAAAGGTTCGCACTCGCAATTGCTGGAAACTTCAACTGCGCGCGCCCTCGCGCGAGTCGCAGTATTCAAATGTTTTGCTGTGGGTGGACAAGGCGAGCGGGGCGCTGATGCGGATGGAAGGCTACGATTTGAACGCGCAGCTCGCGAAGCGCTTCGAAGTCGTGTCTGCGCAAAAGATCGAGGGCCGCTGGTTTCTGAAACAAATGCGCGTGGAAGAATTCCAGCCAGGCACGAATCACGTGCAGGCGAGGACGTATTTGGAAATTAAGAGGTAAAGACGCCGCGTCGCGGCGTCCACCTCAATGAGTTGTGCCGGGAAAAGCCGTCACTGCACCTGGTGCTGGTCGGATTTCGCCCCGCTCACGACCAGCCTGCGGCCAAGGAATTCTTTGTCGTGCAATTCCTCCACTGCGCGCTTCGCTTCCTCGACGGTTTGCATTTGCACAAAGGCAAAACCCTTCGAGCGCTGGTTGTGCCGGTAACTTACGACCTCGGCATTTTGCACGTGCCCCACTCCGTTGAACAATTCAAACAGATCGCTCTCGGTAGCGTCGAACGACAAATTGCCAACGTACAGACGGGGCGAAGTGACTTCAATGCGCTCGGGTTTGCGCGACGGTCGCGAGGGCTGCGAACCATTGCGCGGCTGCGCTGCTGTTTTTTGTTTCTCCCCTCCGTTTCCGAAAAATTCGGCAACCCGTTGCCAGAATGTTTTCTTCTGCGTCTTCGCGGTCTCCTGTCGATCTCGAAAGCGTTCGTGATTTGGTCTGCGTCGGCCCCCCCCGCGCGAGCGGTGGGAGCGTCTTCCGGCTGAATAAGAGTTCATGTTTATCCTTAATCTTTGTCCAATGGTTAAAAGGGCGGAGCGCCCCGAAAAGATTCGGGACACGGTCCGCGGCGCGCGAATCATCAAGAGTCCAGTCAAACTGTTTGCAACCACTCTGCGGCGCCGATGGAAACTCCGCCTCGTCGTGTCGGAAATGGACTTGTCTCACAGCGTATGCCGGCGCACCCAACCAACGA
>DATASP010000081.1:0-18286 GCA_036269155.1 Candidatus Udaeobacter sp. | reverse complement strand
CGCTCGGTCTCGTATCGATCGTGCTTTGGAAACAAGGCATCCTCCATAATGCGTTCTACTGGACAATTGCTGATCATGACATTCCGCACGTTTTTTGGCAGAAGGGGATCGTGAATACACTGATCTTCCTCGGGACCTGTTTACCACTCCTGTTCGGAGCGATAATGGCGTGCCGGGATAAGAGTGAGATTTGGACTGGGAAAATGGCGGAACGAACAGCGCTTCTAGGACTGCTCGCTGCTTCAGCGATTGGCGCTGCGGCAGGCGCCCGCTTTTACCCTCATTACTATGTCCAATTGATTCCTCCGCTTGCACTGCTCGCGGCATCCTACTACGCGCGACTTTGGTCCCGGACGATTCAGCCGCCCCATTGGCTTCTGCGACCCAGAGTGACCTACGCGTGGCTGGCTCTTACGATCATTGTCTTCTCAATCAAACACTGGACGGGGCTGGCGCCGCGACGTGTGCCGTCTGAGGCGGGACGATACTTGTTCACGCATTCCGACCCTGCCGACAGGATTTTCGTCTGGGGCCAAAGTCCGGAAATTTATGCCGACGCCCACAGACGTCCTGCCTGCCGCTACATCACAACCTTTCCGCTGACGGGTTATGTCTTCGGAGGACCGATCCCCGGTTTCGATACTCGCAGCCGGATCTTGCCCGGCGCCTGGAACACCCTTGAGCAGGATTTTGCCAGACATCCGCCAACCTACATTGTCGATGTTCAGCCCGACCCGAAAAGTGCGCAGTATCCAGTGAAGAACTTCCCGATTCTGGCCAAACTCTTGGCGGAACGATACCAGCCGGTGGCGCATACTGCTGAAGGCGTGATTTACCGGATGCGCTAGGTTTGGTTAGCTGGTTCCACTACAAGAAGGCTACGCCCGGCATGTCCCAAGGCCATGGCGACTTGTGCTCGTGCATTGGCAAACGCGCAAGCGCGCGCTGGCGAGCATGAAGGCGCCTTGGCGCGGAGAAGCATTACGTGGATTCCGCACATCGATGCAGCAGACCTTGTTTCGCTGTATCAGGCCGCCGGGGCCATGGTTCAGCCTTCCTTATATGAAGGTTTAGGCCTCCCGATTGAAGCCGTTCACCACTCTTTGAAATCGCTGGTGTGATCGTGCGTCCCGATCACGTTGCCCGCTTCACCGTAAACGCGAATCACAGCATGATGTGAACGGCTGAAAGACTTTGCGCAGCTGATAGTATGCCATGCGATACAGCGTACATATTACCCCTTTTCACGATGAGTGAGTCTCCACCGATGACGTCAACGAAAAACAAATTTCCGATGAAAAGTCGGTCCTGGGTATCCGTCCGGGGGCGAGCGTTAACACGGCGCATAGCCGATTATTTCGGTTTATCCTACCCGCACGAATTCACGTCTGCGGCTTCACTTCTCATTGCGCTAATCCTTCTGAGGGTCATTACCGTCACCCACTACAAGTTTGTCGCCGATGAGTCGCAACATCTGCACGTCATCTGGGGCTGGGCTCGCGGTTTTGTTCAGTATCGCGATCCGGCTGATAACCACATGCCGTTGTTTCAGATTCTATGCGCACCGATTTACAAGCTGATCGGCGACCGCGGGACCATTCTCTACTGGATGCGGATCATCTTGCAACCGCTCTACATTATCGCCTTCTGGTGCTGGCATCGGCCGTTACCAGGGCCATCCATTTGCCGGCAAGTTCACGCTTCCATTGCATCTGTTTTCGCCGGTCCATGATTTGTTCATCAAAGTCGATCGGCGTTCGTGGTTCTTCGATGAGGCCGGATGGATCGAGATTCCGACTGTGCCCAGTCTACCCAAGGTGTCTCTGTCCATGATTTCCGCTGAGGCATATTCACAGCACGATCATTCAAGGAGTCGGGCAGTTTGATCGGTCCGCTCGGTGGGTTGCTCACAAATTTTGGCGGGCGTATTGGCTTTGTGAGTTGCGGCGCCGTAGCCTTGGTTGCCTGCCATTGCTTCGTCCGTTTGGATGTAGGCGAGACTAGCTGCGAATGAATTGCGTCGCGGGTTACTAGCCACTAAACTGAATCTTTCCGATTAGTCGCATGAAGCTCTTGGACAAGATCGGCCGCGAATTTTCCGGCTATAACATTTTGGAATCGGGTAAGCGTCTCCTCGACCGAAAACCCCTGCAATGCAGCCTGTACGTCACAGATCGTTGCAATCTCGATTGCGCCTATTGCACCGAATACGACAACAGCCGGCCGCACCCGAACCTCGACGATTTAAAAAAATGGATACGGAAAATTCGCGACCTCGGCACCATGCGCATCGCTCTTGTCGGCGGCGAGCCGCTCATGCACCCGAACATTGTCGAAATTGTTCGCTACTGCCGCGAACTTGGCTTCGCTACGAGTCTAACGACCAACGGCTTCCTGCTTACGCGTAAACTCATCGCACAATTGGAAGATGCCGGCCTACAGGTCATGCAGATCAGCGTTGATCGAATGACACCGAGTGCAATTACGAAGAAGTCATTCAAGACGATTTTGCCGAAGCTCGATTACTTTCGTGATTCAAAAATCAGTCTGCATATCACCGGAGTGATTTGCGCCGATACCTTGCCCGAATCGCAAGCTGTGCTTGAAACCGGTCTGGCGCGTGGAATCCCGACCGAAGTTCGCCTGGTCCATGCGGATCCCTCGCAGCGGTTTCGTGTCGATCGCGGCCAGCGGGAAGAACTCGAACGGTTCATCGATTCGATGGTCGAACGAAAACGTCGCGGCGAAAAAATTCACACGAGCGAGGCGATCCTCAATTACCAACGCAGCCTTCTCCGGGACGAGCACGTCGAGTGGACCTGTATGGCCGGCTACAAATTATTCTTCGTCTCCGCGCAGGGGAAATTCTGGATCTGCAGCATGGTGCATACAGACAAGCACATCATGGACATCACGTTGGACGATCTCTACGCAAACTACCGGAAGAAATCGTGCCAGAAAGGCTGTGGCGTTTATTGCGCAGTGAGCGCTTCGCTGCTTGTGGAAAAACCCGCTCAGGTTCTCGGGAGGGAAATTATCGCACGTGCCAAGCGCATTCCATCGATGTTGCGTAGTTCTTTAACTTCGGATACCGACGAAGCGGCGCGCAGCGCTGGCATCGCAAGTCCAAATGGAGCGAACCAGATGAACGGCAGCGCTAAAGGCGGCCCATCCGCAGATGACGGCGTAACTTTGCGGAAAGGCGTGTAACAAAAAGCCACACGTCAGGATCCAGACGTAAACGTTCCTTCGAGCTGCGATCAGCCGAAAAGCACGGTCGAACCGCGACACATCGTCGAGCAGGCGGCCTTTCACAATTTTCACCCGGCGTTTCGCAAACTCATCCAACAAATGGGACCCGATGAGCAGGGCGAAGAAAAAGAACACGTTCGGAAATTGGCCGCTTCGCCACAATTGAAAAGCGATAGCCGCCCACCATGAGTTCTCGATCAAATAATCAAGATGATGTTCCCATTTGCCGCGCTCGGTGGTTTCGATTTTTACGCGCGATTGCTTTCCGTCCAATCCATCGACGACGCCAAATACAAGGGCAGCGATGATTCCGGGGCCGATACGGCCAAGTGCGAATGCAACGGTAGCGCTGCATCCAATGATGAAACCCACAATCGTGATTTGGTTTGGCGTGATTCGCGTTTTGCAAAGAAGCGAGATGATTGCGTTTTCTATCGGTGCGTGAACGTAAGCCGGCAGATCGAGCGTTCCTTTTTGCGCGAAATCGAGAATGATGCGCTCGGCCAGACGACGGTCATGCTCCAGGGGGACCCGGAAGCAGACTGGCCGCACGTGCCGGCGCATGCTGACGATGTAATCGTCTTCCTTTGCCGCGTCGACGGTATCGATCCTGGCGTGGTCGCTGATTCTTGTGAGTTGGTTAAAGAACGGCGCTGCGGGTGAAAGCCCCAAGAGAAAATTTCTCGTGACCAATGCAGGCCCACACGGATTTCGGATTAGAGAGCGAGCAAATTCCGGTGGATTTGAATCGACAAGCGCCGCGGATGAAGCCCTTGCGCAGAGAGCGGCAAGCAAACGCGCGTCACAATAAACATTTGCGGGTACTATCAAGAAACGCTCCAACGGGCTTTGTTCCAAAACGAGCTCAGGAGTAAGAGATTCTGCTGCGCCAAAGACAACATGGACAATTATTTGCTCGCGCGGCCAAGAAGGCTTCGATAATTCGGCTCCGATTTCCGGTGTTGTCGAAAAAACAATCGCCTTGCGAAATCCGAGTCGCTGCAAAATACGGAGCAAACGTTCCAGTAAGTTGACACCGCACAATTCGGTCAATGCCTTGGGGTCATCTGCGACCAGAATTGCCAGAATATTCTCCATCGCCCGCGAGATTAACGGTGGAGTGTGTGCAGTGCCAACTGTGAGTCCCTATTCAGTCGAGGCGTGATTTGGTTTTCCGACTTAAGAATGAGCGTCACGCAGCCCGCGGATGGCTGGCGATAATGCGACCGTCTTTCATCTCATGGATCCAATCGCAGGCATCGGCGATCACCGGATTATGCGTGGCCAGAAGCAGAGCTTTGCCGCCTTGTTGGACGATGTTTTGCAGCAGTTCAAACGCGCGCTCCGAGTTGGCAGTATCCAGATTGCCGGTCGGTTCGTCCGCCAGAATGACTCGAGGATCATTGGCGAGGGAGCGTGCGATAGCCACACGTTGTTGCTCGCCTCCTGAAAGATGGCGACTGGGTCTTCGCAATTTGTCGCCCAAACCAACTGCTTCCAGCAGGCTTGCAGCGCGTTCGCGCATCTCGCTATCGGAAAGTTGCCCCAGTTTTCGCATCGGAATCATCACGTTCTCCTGCGCGGTGAAATCCTCCATTAGAAAATGGAACTGAAAAATGAAGCCGATGAACTTGCTGCGCTTGTACGCCAACTCGTCATCGTTCAGCTGAGCCACCGGCTCCGATTCAATTGAAACGCGGCCGCCGTCAGGCAGGTCGAGCAACCCGAGAATGTAGAGCAACGAACTTTTGCCGCAGCCGGACGGGCCGACAACGGCGTGGACGCTTCCGGCGTCGACCTTGAGCGACACACCGCGTAAGGCGTGAACGCGTTCTTCCTCTTCGCCAAGATAGCGTTCGACGCCTTCGCAACTGAGGCAAACGTCCGAGTTCATCGTGAACCTCGTATCGTTACCACCGGCGGCAACTCAGCGGCGCGGCGCGCGGGGACATAACTCGCGATGAACACCGCCAGAATCGCCAGCAACGTTGCAAAGACGTAATGGCGCCAGTCCCACGTCACCAAAAAATAATTCGTGTACAGTAAACCGCGGAGGCGAATCGGGATGTGCGACACGCCCCAGGTCATCAACGCGCCCAGCAAGCAACCGAGCAGCGATCCGGCCGCCGCGATCAATGCTCCTTGCCACAAAAAAATCGAGGAAATATCGATGCGGCGGTAACCCATCGAACGTAAAATCGCGATCTCCTTAATTTTTGCCAGCACCGACATCGTAAGCACGTTAAAAATGCCGAAGCCAGCCAACAGAATGATAAGAGACACGGTGATTGCGACAGACATTCTTAAGGTCAGAAAAAGTTGCAGCGTGCTTTCCTCGCGTTCCTGCCAGCTTGAGGCGTTGTGCTGAAACAGCGTTTCGAAACGGCTGGCCAACGCAGGCGCACGATTCGGATTACGAAGTTTGTATATGATCATCGACGCGCCGGAAGGTTGTTGCAGAAGGGCCTGCGCCACTCGCGCATGGGCGTAAATCCGAGTCGAATCAATCGAGCCAATGCCCGCACGCGCGGTTGCGGCAATGGTGAACCGCCAGTATTCGCCGTTGGGCGCCAGCAATTGCACGGTGTCGCCGATGCCAGCCTGAAGTAGTTCGGCCAGGCGCGAACCGATGATTATCGAACTGGTGTTGTTGCGAAAATCATCAAAGTTGCCGTCGACTAATTGGTGAAGAATATCGGTCGTCTGCGCGTGCAGGGCCGGATCAATGCCGTAAAGATCGACAGTAGCGTTCTCAAATCCGGCGCGAGCGCTAACGTTGCCGCGCAGGACAGGCGAACAAGAAACGACATTAGGAAATTGCCTGCTCACCCGCATAATCTCATTGGGGTTGCTGATGCCTTCAAAATAGAGTCGATGTCCCATGCTCGCCTTGGAGCCTTTCGCCGAAACCATGAGCGGTTCGTAGCGCGGTCGGAAACGCGATTTGATGACCAGCGCCCCATTGCTGCCGATGGTTGAGTCGATGAAATAGCGTGCGAAGCCCTGAGTCTGCGCTTGCGTGCAGATAAAGATGGCGACGCCGAAAACCACGCCGCTAAGGCTCAGAAGCAACGCGCGCTTGCGATGCGTCAAAAACCGCAGCGCAATATAAAGTGGCGGCGTCATGGCGCCTTCGGCGGGGGCGGTGAACTGACCATTCGCTGCCGCACGGTTTCGCCGGAGTGGAATTTGTCCTGATCGGACACGATCACGTGACCACCTTCCTCCAAACCATTGGTCACCTCCGTAAAATCCAGTGTGCGAAATCCGACCCCGACCGTGCGCGAATGCACAATGCCGTGCTTCACGATCAAAGCTTGATCGACAAGCAGGGCACGTGTCGGCACCAGAAGAGCGTTGTCATGCGTCCCGGTGATGATGTTCATCTCGCCCGTCATTCCCGCCATCAAATTGTCGGGCGGATTTTCCATCTCCAGCACAATGGTGTAACGCTGCGTGGTTGGATCGGCAGCAGGTTGAACTGAGGTGACTCGCGCGATGAAACTCCGTGTGCGATACGCGTAGAGCTGGACCTTCGCTGTCATTCCCGGTTTCACTTCGCCCACGTCCTCCTCGTTTACTTCGCCGCGAACGTAATTTTTGCGTGATGACACAGTGAACAGCTCGTTGCCGTCTGACACCAGTTCCCCATCAATTGTCTGCACGTTAGTGAGAAGCCCGTCGATAGGCGTTCGGACTTCCGCACTCTTCATCTGGGCCTCTAATTTTCTTTTTGTTTCTTCAAGTGAGTTGAGATTGCGATCTCGCTCGATTCGTTCCGTCTCTACCGCGCCTCGCAGCCGGTTTGCTTCGCTTTTGGCCTTTTGATATTCAACAGCGGGCACATTGCCGGAGGAGACCACTTTCTCCAGGCGTTGCAGATTGTCTTCAGCCGCTTTGAGCAACTCAGAGGAGGGCAGGGGGAGTGCCGCGCGGTCAACTGCGGCCTGCAGATCGGCGCGCGCCTGCTTGAGTTGTCGAGCGGCCTCTTCGTCGGCGATCGTTGCCAGCAACTGGCCTTTTTCTACGTTCTTCCCGATTGCGCCGCGACCGGCGGCGAAAGGTTCCGCCAATTGAATGAAGCCGTCATTTTGCGCGCGAATTCGGACAACAAACGCCGGTTCGATTCGCACCGTTCCGTAAACGGCGGAGATGGCCGTGCCCCGGCGGACTGTAACCACTTCCGCCACCGGCATCAGGAAAAAATACGCCAGCGCGAGAACGAGCACGACCGCCGCTGCGCCGCTCCATAAAATCGTTTTTGATTCCGGCAATTTCAATCGCAGGAACTAATGCACGTTTGGCGCGGTGTCGTCTGAAAATTGGAAATAGCGCCCGGTGGCACGATCCCATTCTGCAAGTGCAATATTGTGCTGATAAATGGCATCCAGCAGACCGCTTCTGGTTTTTAGGAAGGCATTTTCACTGACGCGGTATTCGAAGGGCGAGGCGAGGCCGGTGGCGACATTTTCCCGAACCGTCCGGGCGCCTTCCTCTGCAGCAACGGACGCTGCCGAGAGCGATCCTTGGCGGGCTTCAATTCCCCTAAGGTTGTTGGCGATTCGCGAGAGTTCGCGGCCGACATTTGCTTCCAGTCTCCTGCACGTCAATTCGTTGGTTTCCCGTGCAGCGCGCGCCTTCAACACTGCACCTCCTACTTCGCCGTTATCGATCACCCGCCAAGTATATGCTGCCTTTTCACGAATCTCCGACCCGATAAAGTCCTGTGTCTTGCTCGTTGACCCCTGGCGATGGATCCCTGTTACAGGAACGTACTCACCAGGAATGCTTCCCACGACCGCAGGATAATAGCCGGCCGCGATGATCCGTTGATCCTCGTTAGCAGCGCGGACGAATAAGCGCGCGAGCTTTAGATCGGCCCGTCGTTGCAAGGCCGCTGCCGTTTCGGAATCAACATCAACGCGCTGTGGAACGAACTGCAGTTCGCCTTCCGGCTCGGGCAATGTTGATTTTGCAGGATCGATTCCCATCGCTTCCGCCAATTTCAATTGCGCTTGCCGATACGCGGCGTGCGCGCTTTCAATTTGCGGGACCAGCTCAGAGGACTGGACAGTTGCGCTTGTGAATGCGCTCTTATCGGCCAACCCGGCTTCAAAACGATTTTTCTGAGTCGTAACGTTCTCCTCCAATTTTTGTCGTTGTTCGTTTCGAATTGACTCAAGAGACCGATTATAGAGGGCCGCGTAAAACGCCAGCCGCGCCGCATGTAGCTGCTCTACCACCGCGACATTCAATTGCTGTTGAGCGATAAGAACTTCAATGTCTCCACGCCGGAGCGACGGTGGCACAACCATGTTGAATAAGGTCTGTGTGAGCACGCCGCGCCCGACGAAAAAGCCCTTTACTCCGCTTTCACCAGCCCGGTGACCGGCCTGAACGCCAGCCGGCGCGCCCAATTCGGCGCGAGGCCAAACGACGGAACGAAAAACCAGCCGCTGCCCCGCCGCTTGTTCAAGACCCGATTTCGCCTCCTGGATCGCGGGATTTTCTTCGAGTGCGGTCTGGAGAACTCGTTCAAGGGTAATGGCGTGCGCTGTGTGCCCGAAACAAACTACGAGAAACGGTATAAAAAGGTGAATAACGGCCCGCTGTAGCCGCTTCCCTGTGGGAGGCGCAACTCTGATGTGTTTGACATCCGCGTGTCGCGTCGCCCACAGGGTGACGGCTAAAGACTGGCTCGCCAGAGTCGCAGATGATCTGTTCATCGTTCGCTTAATTTTTGCGGCGGTCGCGCCACATCCGAAACCTGCGCTGCATTGGGCTTTTCACTCTTGGCCTTTGTAATTTGTGATCCGAAGTCGAGTGCTTCAGCTGGACTCGCACAAGCGTGTGACAGGCGGGCGAGAGCAACGTTGTGCAGGTAAATTGCGCTCAACCGAGTGGTGCGCGTCCGGGTGACGTCGGACGCGGCTTGCAGGACGTCGAGCTGTGTCCCCAAACCGGCAGCAAAATTGCCTTTCGTCATCTCAAGAGACTCGTCCGCCGTCTGCACATTTTTTGTCTCCGATTCGAGGACGCGATCTGCTTGTTGAAGGTCCAAGAATGCGCTGCGCACTTCTGAGGCGACGCTCCTTCGCGCTGCTGCCAGAGCTTGCACTGCTGCCTCGCGTCGGGCGCGCGTTGCCTGCATGCGACCTTTCGTCGCGAATCCGTCGAAGATATTCCACGTTGCGTTTATCCCTACCACACCCCCGTAGTTGAATTCCTGGCCTACATCCGGATCACGCTCGCTGTAAACTTCATACCCGGAAAACGCGCGCACATGCGGACGCATCGCGCTCCGGTCCAGAACATATTGTCGATCTTCAATCTCGATATCCTTCTCCCGAGCTTTGATAACAGGCCGGTTCAAGTCGGCCCGGGCGAGGCAATCGTTAAGATCCGCATGATTGGGCCGATATTGCAATTCACCGGAAATTTCGAACGGCGGCGCCTCGCGTCCTGGCGGCACATCGGTGCCGAAAAGTTCCGCCAACCGCAAGTAGGAGTTTTTCAATTCAGTCTGGGCATTGAACAGTTCTGGCTCCTCGTTGGCCAGGGCTACCTCGGCTCGTTGAACGTTCAATTTGCTTACAATCCCGGCGCTCAATTGTTCCTGCTGGTTTTTGAGCTCTTCGTTTAATACACGAACAGAATCTTCGCGCACCCGGATCTTTGCGCGGTTTAGCAACAGGTCGTTGAAGGAGATTCGCACATCCATCGTCACGCGGTTAGCAATTTCCTGAAGCTCATAATTTGCTTTGGCGATGTTCAACTGTGCGATTGCCACCTGGCTGGTTACTGCTCCGCCGGTGTAAAGGTTCTGTTCGAGGCGCAATATTGCGTTGTAATCTTCCTGTCGCAGGTTCGTCTCGCTCTGAGTCTGTCGTTTATCGTACAGCCCGCTGGACGTTAATGAGGGCAGAAATCCGGACCGTGCTTCAATGAAACCGCCATGCGCTGCCAGAACCTTCTTTCGTGCAATTAAGATTTCCGGGTTGCGCTCTTGGGCGACGGCGACCGCCTTGTCGATCGTGTACACGGGGAGCGCCCAGAGGGCTTTCGGAGAAGCGGCCAATGCGGATGCGATCAGCATGCTGATGGCCGCAAACTTCAAGCTCATTTCGTTTTATCTCCTTGCAAGGGCTTTCCTTGCACCAGGAATGCCCGTGACTTTTCCCCTTATATCAGTTCTTGCAAGCGGGCGCGACTTCGGACACATTCCGCGCTTGCAATATTCAAGGGCTACAGGTAGGCACAGCCTATCGTGAAACGGCCTAACTTGTGTCTTGCTCCGAATCACTTGAATCAGGTAGCCTTTCACCTTTAACCACTTAGAAATGAGAAAAATAAGAATTGCCATTGTCGGCGTGGGCAACTGCGCCAGCTCTCTTGTCCAGGGAATCAATTTTTATGACGGCTCCTCCGCCGACGGCACCACCGTCGGGTTGATGCACCGCCAGATCGGTTCGTATCGGCCAGGCGATATCGAAGTTGTCGCGGCTTTTGATATCGACCGGCGTAAAGTCGGTCTCGACGTCAGCAAGGCGATCTTCTCGCCGCCTAATTGCACAAAGGCTTTTTGTGAGAAAATCAAGCTCACTGGCGCCATCGTAAAGATGGGCTGTGTTCTCGATGGCTACCCTCCGCATATGCGCGACCAGGACCCATTGCGCACATTCCTGCCGCTGGAGAAGGAGTCCACACGCGAACAAATCATCTCTGAACTGAAGAATTCCTCCGCTGAATTGATGGTCAATTATCTCCCGGTCGGTTCGGAAGAGGCGACCCGTTTTTATGCGGGTTGCGCGCTGGAGGCCGGCCTTGGGTTCGTCAATAACATCCCCGTGTTCATCGCCAGCGATCCAAAGTGGGCGAGGCGTTTTGCCGACAGAAATCTCCCCATCATCGGAGACGACATCAAAGCTCAGATGGGCGCCACTATTTTACACCGAATGCTGGTGGATCTTTTCCGGAAGCGCGGCGTGAAACTCGTGCGCACTTATCAATTAAATACCGGCGGAAACACCGATTTTTTGAACATGCTCAATCGCACTCGCCTCGCCTCGAAAAAGACTTCAAAGACCGAAGCGGTGCAATCGGTGATCGGCGACCGCCTGGCGGACGAAAATATCCACATCAGCCCGAGCGATTACGTGCCCTGGCAACTCGACAACAAGATTGCTTTTATCCGTGTGGAAGGCCGACTCTTTGGAGACGTGCCGATGGAAATCGATGTGAAACTTTCCGTCGAAGATTCGCCAAACTCGGCCGGTGTGGCCATCGATGCCATCCGCTGTTGTAAACTTGCGCTTGATCGCGGCATAGGTGGCGTGTTGCATTCGCCCTCCGCCTATTTTTCCAAACATCCGCCCGTCCAGATGACCGACGACGAAGCGTATCGCTGCGTAGAACAATTCATCCGCGGCGAACGCGAGAGCTAGTCAGCTCGAACGCAACGAGGTAGCCCAACCCCTTTTTGGGTTTGTGTCTTCCCGTCAAAAACCATCGGGCGCGACCGGTCGAATCTCATCTTCGAGTCGCGCGGACGGGAGCTGCTCCAGCCGGTGCCATTCGGTTTGGAGTTCCTCCGCAGAGTAAGGCAGCAGACGGCCCAGCGCGGTCGAGAACAAACCTGCTTCCACTTCAAGGCCTGTAATTTCCGCGACCGCTTTCCAGTAAGCCGCCAACTGCGGGCGGTAACGGGCGCGAAAGATTTCGGCATCACTTGAGGAAACATCATTCGTTTTCCAATCAAGCAGAAGACACCGGCCGTTTTCGCGATTAATCATGATCGAGTCGATGAAGCCTTCAAGCACGCTGCGGTCGTTCCTTCGCCAGGAAAATGGAAACTCAGCATGAAATAATGTTTCATCGCTCGCAAGAAAACGAGCAATGCTGGCGTCGCTGAACAAATTCCGGCGCGTGGCATTCCAGTCTTTCACCGTGGCTTTTGCGTCGGGAGACAGCGGCAATTGTTTTTCGAATAACTTTTGCGCGGAATCGATTCCGCCTTTCCAATCCAGGCGCTCGAAAAATTTGTGCCACCAACGGCCATAGAGGGTGGCCAGATTATCCAGCCGCGAGCGCGTCCGCACCTCCGTCGAAACTTCCGTATCGAGAGCGCTCGGTGTGATCTTGCGCACGAATTCCGAGGCGCGTTTCGCCGCGCGCTTGAGTTCATGAGAAGTTAACGGCTCGATTTCGGAGCCGTTTTTCTCCGACGCGTGCCGCACGGTCTGGGAAGGTTCGACGACCTCATCGATCGTGCTGCTGTGTCGATCGAATTCGCCGGAATAAGAATCCTTGTCGCGAATCAGTCGTCGAAGTTGTGCTGTTCTGGGCAGTTTGCCCTCGCTGCTAGTGAAGATTTCCTGATCGAGCACAACTACGAGCGCGTGGCGCGCCCGCGTTGTTGCGACATACAGAAGGCGTTCCAGTTCCTGCTGTTGGGCGCGCTCGATCGCGTCTTTCAAATCCTTCGATTTGTCTTGTTTGGCGAACGCGATAATCAGCTCGCCATCCACGGGTGATTTCACCAAATGCGGATAAGGCGGCGAGTGCGGCCGCAACTCGCGCGCGAGGAATGGCACGATCACCGCCTGCCATTCCGAGCCTTTTGCCTTGTGTGAAGTGATAAGTTGGATCGCGTTGTCGTCGGCGGAAAAACGGACGGCGCGCGGCGTCGCGAAATCGTTACGTAAGTGTTCGGCGAACTCTGCCAAGATCATTCCGTTCGCTTCCGCTTCCGCCGTTTGTGCGAGCAAGGCATCGAGTTCGCGTGCGAGATCGCCGAACTCCGTCGCAGGTAATAGGAGCAAACGCTGGCGCAATTGCGTTTGTTCGATGATCAAAGTGACGGCGTCGAATAAAGCCAGACCTTCTGCGCGTTGGCGAATTTCCGCGAGCGTACGTAAGAGCGAGGAGATTCTTCCGGTCGCCGACAAAATCTCGTCGATGCGAAATCTCGCTTTCTGCCCTTCGGAAAAGACCGCAAGATCGTGATCGGACGCGCCGAAGATGTCGCGGAGGACGCCGACAATTTCGTAAGCATTGAGCGGGTCTGTCATGATCGTGAGGAGCGCGGTCAGCCACGCATAAGCCGGGCTGTCGCCTTTGACGTCGTTTTCAGATTGTATCGCCACCGGCAAACCGACGCGGCGTAACGCTGCGGCCGTCGTTTGCAGCCAAGCTTTGCGCGGACAAAGGATCGCCACTTCCCGCCACGAATCGGCCGAAAGTTTTTTCAGTCCTGCGTCCTTGATCCATCGCGCAAGATATTCCGCTTCGATGCGTGCCTTTTGGTAGTCCTTCAGTTTTTTTCCTTCCGGCAACAACTCCTTCGCGACAAGCAGCACGCGAATGACTTTCCCGGGAAGAATTCCCGGGCGCGGTTGCAATTCGACGAAGCGCACCTGTCCTTCCTTGTTATTCAAAATCTCGCGGAAAGTTTCGTTAACGAAATCGAGCTGCTTCTGGTCGAGCCGAAACGTGACGGCAAATTCCAAACTCTCGCCGTGCTTGTCAGCAATGAGCGCTTCATGAACAGCTCGGTAATAGTTCAGGTCCGCCCGCTGCCAGTAAATCGATTGCTGGAAATCGCCGACCATGCAGAAGTGGCCGGGCCGCGGACCCAGATGCCGATCTTGCAACCAAAGACCCCTCGCTTCCGGCGGGCGAGTCGCTTCCAACAGCACGGAAAATTGCAGCGGCTCGGTGTCCTGCGCCTCGTCGAGAATGACACGAAAGTTTTCTTCGCGAATCCTCTGCGCGGCGACCGGATGTTGCAGCAACTCTTCCGCGAGCGCGATTTGATCTCCGTAGGTGACGAGTCCGTGGTCGAGTCGAAAATCGAGATAATCACGTTGCACCTCCGCGGCGACGCAGGTGGCGGCGTCGCAGATCCATTTTCGCAAAGGCGCAAATTTCTGCTGCCAGAGCTGAGTGAACCTGGCGTTTGCGGCCGTGAAACAAAACGGCCAGCGCAGGTATTCCCAATCGCCGGCGAAACGCCTTTCCCACTCGCGCAATTCCGCCTGCGATTTAGGGATGTTGTCGTTTCCCTTTCCCTTATCCGACTGTGAGTAGACTTCCGCGAAATCGAGAGTCGGACATGACGATGGCGGTGGCACGCGTAACGCAGCTGAGCCTGCGCGTCGGGCCAGCTCCATAAGGTCGCGCGCCTGCACGAAACGCAGAAGCATGGCGCGGTCTTTGTCGCCTAAGGACCGGCCAATTCGAGTTTGGTTTTGTGCAAACTCCTGCCAGAGGTCGTCGTCGTCTTCGACCAACTCGAGCGGTGCAGGCAAACCAAGATAATGACCGAAGTCGGTCAGGAGTTTCGTGCAAAACGAATGGATTGTACCGAAGAAGGCGCGATTGAATACAGTCTGCACTTCCTGTCGCAAATTTTCCTCGAGCAGAGCTTGCCGCGTGCGCTGTTGCATTTCGTCCGCCGCACGATTGGTGAAGGTGACGACTACCAGATGCGGCAGACTGTCCGCGGCGTTCGGCGAACGCGCGATCGACAAAACGCGCTGCGTGATCGCAGTGGTTTTGCCCGAACCGGCCGACGCGACCACGGAAAAATTGCGGTCCAGCTCGCTGGCAAAACGAGCGCGTGCGGATTCGTCGCGCGGCTTCACCATGTTTCCCACTCCTCTTTCTCAAGGACGAGCGCGGGATGCGTCAGCGCCCATCTATCTTCCAAAATGTCGTTATCGATCTGCAACGTTGCGAGCGGATAGAGCGCGCTGTAACCAAAGGCCGGACGGATTTCACCTTTCATTCCGAAAACCCCGGTACGCTGCATTTCCGCCAGATCGCCAAAGACGTCGGTATGCGCTGCTAGATCGACAACGGACAATTGTGGCGCGACGTTTTTAACCACGAGCGAAATGATGCTTACGCTCACTTCGGCGGCGCGCAGGTCGCGCATGGCTAGCGCGTAAAGACCGAGCTGCAACGTTGTGCCTTTGACCAGATTGTCGTGCAGATCGGAAGTCTTCAGTTCCCTGGTCGAACCGGTTTTATAATCGACAAGCCAGATCTTTTGCCCGGCAAAACTGACTATGTCATTTTGCGCGAGCACCAAATCGACCTGGCCGTGCAGCTCAAGCTCCACGCCATCGGCAATTTTCACCGCACCTTCGCGACCAACGGCCACCTCCGTCGCCATCCATTCCCACCCTTTGGCACTTCCGATTTTGGCGCCCAGGTAGCGCGCGAGATAACGCGCGTTCAACCAGCCCGAAGTCCACCAATCAGGGACTACTTTGCCTGACAACTCGCAGAGACGCCGAAGTGCCGCACAGCGTTCGTCCGCGGCAAGCCGGATGCGCTTGTCGATCTTTGTTAAGGCCGGAAACGCCGAGAAAGTCCTCCCGTCCCGGGCTTCGATAATATTCGCCAGCCAGTCATGCACCCATTTACCTGTCGTCGCTGTCCACGAATTCGCGGCGTTCTCTGGTGCTTTCACGCCGAGATAACGCTTCATCCAGATAATTGCTGGCGACGAAACCATTCGTTGGAAATCGCTCACAGTCAGCGTCGGCACCGGTCGATACGACTCGTTAGGCCGCAATGAGAAATCATATTCACCGGCAGGTTTGGAGGAGTCACGGCGGGTGTTGAACGCGATCAGCGTTTGCTGCACGTCCTTCCCTACCGCAGCAGGCTTTGGCAACAGCGCGGTGGTGCGTTGCAGATTTTTTAACGTCGTTTGGGTGAGCGGCTCACCCCGCGTTTTGAGATAAAGTTCGGTAAAACATTCGCTCGGATTCCAAAAGCGTTCCGGCGCATTTTCCTGCACCAGACTGGCTGCGATCGTCACTCCTTCGCTAGCCGATTCGAGGAGTGCATCGAATTGCCGCAACGCGATCGCGCGTTGCTCACCCGGCCCGACATAGAGCGAATGGTTTTCGCGCACACTGGTGTGGCCCTCGCCCTGGCTTCCCTGGCGCGCGGCGCGCTTGTTGAGATGTTGCACGCTGCGATTGAAAGCATGAATCTCTTCGGCGCGTGCGAACTCCGCTCCGGCCGGCGGCGGCCATGCCCCTTCGTTCCAGCCTGCAAGAATCAAGTGCGACCATTCCTGATTTTGCGCGCGCGCCACCGTGAGCAATTGCACGCGCGCATATGGATTGTCGCCTGCAACTGAGCGGGCGGCAGCGGAGGTCGCAGCCGTTTCCTCCAGCCAGCGCAAAAAAAGCGCGCGCGAAAATTGCACATCGAGACGCTGCGACCAATCACGCGCGACGCTGGCAAGTTCGAGCGCGTGTTGCTTCCAGTCGAGATGGGCGAGCGCGGCGTGAGTCTGTTCGAGAAACTGCGCGAGAGTGGCGCGCGGCGGGAGAAACGGCAGCGCCCGCAGAGCTTCGGCGGCCGACTGAGATTTGTCGCCCACGCGCGTGGCACAGAATTCGCGCAGCAGTTCGAGATCGTCCAGCAACACCTCGTTGTAACTTTCGCGCAGAATGTCTTCGAAAACTTGTTGGCTGATTTTGGGCGATACGATCGTTGGGTCGGGCAACGCATTTAGAAAACGCAGAAAGGAATTGAGTCGTGGCGCGCGTTGCAATTCAACCCAGGCCTGCCACTCCGCCGATTCGAAAATGCCGGGAACAATGTGGCCGAGCCCGTCATTGTGCGGGATTTCAAGCCGCTCTAGCGAGCTCGCGACCAGCCGCGGCAACGCCCCGCTCCCGGGAAAAATCACGCCGAGCCGCGTGCATTTCTCATTTGCCAAATAACGAACGCATTGCCGCGCGATCGCTTCGGCTTGTTCCGAAAAGTTTGTGCCGATCAGAAAATCAAAGCGCTTCGTCGTTTCCGCGCCTCCGCGCATTTCCATTTCGCTGAAAAGCGAATCGCCGAGCGCGATGGTTGCTCTCGGCGCGCGTTGGGCTTCGCCACAAACTTCTTCCCAAGAGCCGATCCAGCAAAGATCGACATCAGAAAAGTTTTCTCGTGGTTCTTCGACCACGACCGTGGCGTTTTCTGCCAGTTCGACTGCGGCGCGCAGGAGAAACCACTCTGCCCAATGGGCTCCGTCGAATCCGGTGATAAGCACATGCGAAAATTCCCTGACGCGTGCCGCTTGTTGCAAACGCCTTCGATCAGTCTCGCCGTGAAGTACAAACCCGCATTTTCTCAGCAGCTCGTTAAAACGCTGAACCACTGGCGCAAACGATGGCAGTCCGAGTTCTTGGAATTTCCAACCGGCAGTTTCGAGACGATCCAATGCGCGCAGCAATAGCGCGGGCGCACGAGCAACAGCTTTGGCAGCAAGTGCTTCAGATTCGTTGGGCCGATCTTCCATTTCGCTAGCCGCAATTGCGAGCAGCAAACGCAGATGTTCAGACTCAGCAGCCGGAGTCGCATCATCCAGCGCGAGCAACGCACGTAAACTCGACGGTGTCACAAACCGCAAACCCAGATGCGAACAGCCCTTTGCGATCAAGCGCGCCTTAAGATCGTTGGCCTGCCCTCGCGTGGGAACGACCACTAGCGCAGGCAACTCGCGTCGCCACGTTCCGGGCAAAACCTGGTCGAACCAGGGAGCGATCGCGTTGTCCCAAGCTTCCTGCAGGGATGATACAACTAGCAGAAGTGGCCCCGATCGTTTCACACGCTAAATGATTCTGCCAAGGATCCTTTTGTCCTCCACTCGTCGCGTAACGCGGTCTCGATCCAGCCGCTCGAGTAAGGGCACCATGATACGCCGCGAACTCTCAAGTGCCTGACGCAGCTCGCTTACGGTAGCCGGTCCATGTTTGGAAATGAATTCGGTGATTCTCGCCTTCATGTGTTCGAAATTATCCCGCAATAAGACTGCATCCGGACCCACTTCGATCACTTCTGCACTGTCAATCAAAAAGCGGAGAACTTGCTGCGCATGTCGGTCCGTCTCGATCTCGCGGCGTGGTGGAGGATCGAACGGTTTCCCAGAGAGCGCTTCGCGGATCTTTCTCTCAACCGGCTGGAGCTTGGCGGGCAATAGCGATCGATGAGAAATCCGCGCTATGGCTGAACC
>DATASP010000080.1:0-4155 GCA_036269155.1 Candidatus Udaeobacter sp. | reverse complement strand
GCGACTTCCATCATTCCGCCCTTCGCGGCTTTCTTCATGAACATCTTGTCCTTTGCGCTTAATGAGGAACTCCCGCCGGCTGGAGTGTCTTGCGCTGCGGCCACTCCGGCCACGCTGAGCGCCGCGGTTATCAGCGGGAGAATGCACAACTTCGAAATAACTGTCATTTTGGTTTTCATGGCTTTGTAAGGTTGAAACACACCGGGACACCCCGGCAATTAAGAAATCGAAAACTAGCGGCTCGTTGGACGCGAATGAATTTCGGTTTACTGATTTTTAATTGCACTTATGTGCCGTCGGGACCGATGGTTGCACCCAGCCGGCCCGGCATGCGGTAGCTGAGCGAAGGCAGGATTTCGGAAACCGGTCACGCCCCGGGAACATTTCGCGCGTACGAGCTCTCCACGCGTTTCGCCACGTCCTTATAGCCGTAGTCGACTTCGTAAATCTGTTTCATACAGGCGACCGATTTTTCCTGTTCACCCATTCGCTCGTAAACGAGGCCGAGATTGTACACCATCTCCTTCTTTATAGTGTCCATTGATAAAATTTCCTTCGAGGCTTCCTCGAGTTGTTTGACCGCAAGATCCAACATCTCAAGTTCGCGATAGCAGCAGCCAAGCAGGTTCATGGCTTTCAAACGAGCATATGGATTTTGGCGCGCTCGCTGCAGCTCGGGCAAGGCGTCCCGGAAACGCCTGGCATTGAAAAGGTTTTCTCCTAATTCAAAGCGAAGCTGGAGATCTGTGGGATTCCGTGCGACGCGCTCTTGCGCATAGGCGATGATGATTTCTGCACGCTTCGCTTTGGCGGCCTCTAATTGCTCAGACGTTCTCGCATACAATTCGTTTGCTGCGTCATGCGTAGAAAGAAACTCCTCATGAGCAGCAATCTCCCGCTCGATGCATTTCATTTTCAAATCCGAAGCCTTTCGGACCAATCCAGTGTCCGCGCCTTTGGTCAGATCGGCAGCATACTCATACCAGCCAATCGCTGCCTCAAAATCCTCCTTTTGCTCGTTCAACGCGCCCAGACGCCGCGCAAAATCGATATTTTGCGGTTGCTCTTGGTGGTGCGCATAGGTTTCGGCAATCTGTCGATCGAGCGATTCCCCGGACAAATGCATTCGGCTCTGTTGTTCGAGTGAAACGGCGGCCTCTTTGTCCTTGATCAGGTCCCGGTAACTTTCAGCCTGCGTCCAGCCACCTCTCTTCATGGACGCACGGGCCGACGCGTCTTTGCCCAGACGAACGGCTTCAGCATCGAGTGGGTTTATCGCCGTGATTTGGTTATAGATTTCTACCTCCTCCTCGTGATCTCCAAGCTGGCGATACGAGCGCCCGAGCTCGTGCAGGACCTTGACGTCGCGCGGATTTTCCTCGAGCAACGTCCGCAGGGCGAATACGCCGATCTCCGGCCAGCCCGCGGCTACGGCCGCGTCTTTCAAAACCAGATTTGCCTGCCGATTGTAAGGCTCCTTTTCCAGAACCTTTTCCAGCACTTCAACCGCGCGCTTCGGATCTTTTTTAACTTCTCGCTGCGCCCTCATGAGAGCGATCGGTGCCATTGAGATATTGAAAAAGCTTTTCTTTGCCGACTTAGTTTTTGTCACCTCCGCACGCCGAAGCAACTGACGGCCGGTGAGAAACTCTGGCTCCTGCTTGAGAATCTCCTGCAAGAGCGAGATTGCGTAACCGACATTGCGCAGCTCGATCGCGCTTACGGCTTTGAGCCAGAGACTGCGCTGTGTTTCGCTGAGTTCCTTTTCCGTCTTAACAGGCATACCTGTGCCGCTGATTATAGTTTCACTTCCAGCCGCCGTCACCGCAAATGGTCGCGCGGCACGACCGTTGCAGGAAGTCAGGCAGCTTGCCTGACTCGGCTGGCAGGCTGCCAGCCTGCCGAGACAACCTGGCAGGTTGTCTTCCTTACTGAGCCTGTCCGCGTTCCTAACGGTAACAGTTTGGCGAAGGCGGGTTGGGCGTTTAGTTTTGTTGAGGAGAGCCTTGCGACTACACATGAACATGCGCTTCAATTTCGATGACCACGCGCCCGTCGAGTTGCGCGGCAACGGACGATTCGTTCTCTCGCGCAAGGATTTTGTGCCCGCATACGTGCGAGCATTTGAAGAAGGCGCTCTTCAGCAACGCGCTGTAAAAGCGATTGAATCGCTCCGTTCATGCCGCGTCTGCCCGCGCGATTGCGAGATCGACCGCTACAGCAACAAGATCGGCGTCTGCAAAAGCGGACGGCTCGCGCGTGTCGCTAGCGCGTTTCCGCATTTCGGCGAAGAAGATTGTCTGCGCGGCTGGAACGGCTCGGGCACAATCTTTTTCGGCTGGTGCAATCTAAGGTGCGTTTTCTGCCAGAATTTCGAGACCAGCCAGTTCGGTCAAGGCGCAGAAGTGACCGCAGCGGAGCTTGCACAAATCATGCTCGATTTGCAGCGAATCAGCTGTCACAACGTGAACGTTGTCACGCCGAGCATGTTGTGCCGCAAATTCTCGAATCGCTCGTGATTGCGGTTGAGCGCGGCCTCCGTCTACCGCTCGTTTACAACACATCGGCTTACGACAGTCTCGAAAGCATTCAACGGATGGACTGTATTGTGGACATCTACATGCCCGATTTTAAACTGTGGGACTCCGAGCACTGCCGAAAATATCTGGTGGCGAGCGATTATGCCGACGCTGCACGACGCGTCATCGCGGCAATGCACGCGCAAGTAGGCGAATTAAAAGTAGACGAGAACGGCCTCGCATTGCGCGGAGTTCTCGTGCGTCATCTCGTTATGCCCGGTCTCCTCGACGACACTCGCGAAATTATGCAGTGGATCGGCGAGCATCTGTCGCGCGACACTTACGTGAACGTGATGGACCAATATTACCCCGCTCACAAAGCCGAGACCGAATCGCGCTTTACGGAAATCAACCGCGGCAGTTCCGCCGACGAATTCCGCGGCGCACTCGCGCTCGCCCGCGCCGCCGGCCTCTGGCGCTTCGATAGCCGATGGCGCCGGGTCATTCCGCACGGCGCTCCAGTTTGGCTGCCGCAACTGGCGAAGGCCAGCTAAAGCAAATCCAACTGCGGCTTTTGCGGCTCCGGCATCGACTTTAACAGTTTTTGTCCTCGCGGCTTTTTTTCTGCGGTTGCGCGGCTTGAATTCTCCAAGTGGGCGAGAATGTCCTTGGCGCGATCCAAAATTTCTTTTGGTAAACCCGCGAGGCGCGCGACCTGGATCCCGTAACTCTTATCTGCACCGCCGGGTACGATTTTGCGCAGGAAAATGATTTGCTCGCTCCATTCGCGCACCGCGACATTGAAATTGCAAACGCCGGCACGGTCCTCCGCGAGCTTGGTTAGCTCGTGGTAGTGCGTCGCAAACAACGTTCGCGCTTTGATTTTGTCGTGCAGAAACTCTGCGACGCTCCACGCAATGGAGAGTCCGTCGAAGGTGGACGTGCCGCGGCCGATTTCATCTAAAATGACGAGGCTCCGTTCTGTAGCATTGTTGACGATGTTTGAAGTCTCGTTCATCTCCACCATGAACGTCGATTGGCCGCGCGCGAGATCGTCGTTTGCGCCGACACGCGTGAAAATGCGATCCACCAGACCAATCTCTGCGCTCGCCGCCGGCACGAAGCTGCCTATCTGCGCCACGAGTACAATCAGCGCGACCTGTCGGATGTAAGTGGATTTCCCGGCCATGTTCGGCCCCGTGATAATGGCAAGCCGCAGATTTTCGCCATCCAGCGACGTATCATTCGGCACGAACTTCTCTTCTATCAGGGTTTGATCGAGAACAGGATGCCGCCCGTCCTTGATCACCAGCCGCAGCGTTTCATTTAACGTCGGCCGGCAATACCTGAAGAGGCGCGCGGTTTCCGCCAGCGCGCAAATCACGTCAAGAACCGCGATTGCTTCCGCAGTTTGCTGGATTGGGCCCAGCTCGCGCAAAGTCTCGTCGCGCAGTTTGACAAACAGCTGGTACTCGAGCTGCCGGCCGCGTTCGTCTGCGCCGAGGATTTTCGTCTCCATTTCCTTGAGCTCAGGCGTGACGAATCGTTCGCCACCTACGGTCGTTTGCTTGCGGGTGTAATGCGCAGGCGCGTTCGCAAGTTGCGATTTGGTCACTTCGATGAAATAACCGAACAC
>DATASP010000079.1:0-3677 GCA_036269155.1 Candidatus Udaeobacter sp. | reverse complement strand
ATCGCCTGTATGGCGAGCGCCCCTTGCACCGACGCCAGCGAGCGTAGACCCGAGTCGGCGCGCTCCAATTCTTGCATGATCAAGCCGTACCCCGTGTAGCTGACACCAGCGCAGCCATGCTCTTTCAGATATGGCGCGTAGAAACCCAGCGCTCCCATGCGCAGGATTAATTGTTCCGGAAATTTGCCCGCACGATGGCAAGGAACGATTTCGGACAAGGCTTCCTCCTGCACGAAACGCCTCGCCCGATCACGCGCCGCACGTTCCTCATCCGTAAGAAGCTCTTCGATGTTGTAGTAATCGAGCGAGTTCATGCCGTGCATAACGCGCGTCAGTTTAGCACGTCACGCAAACAAAACGCTCCCGCTCTCTGCGCGCTGACCGATTTGAAGCCGATGAACTGACGATGTTGATCTTGATGCGGCGTTTATTTCAATCACCTGACATCCGTATACAGAATCATCCACTAGCGCGCAGCGTCTTCACATGCGGATAGCGCAGAATGAGATTGTCCGCGGTAAGCAAAGTGAGATTATGCAAGCGTGCGGTGGCTACCAGCACTCGATCGGCGGGGTCCTTGTGAAAACTTCCCGGCAACTCGTACGCTTCAGCTGCAATTTGCGGCGTTACATCCAGCATCTGCGCCCCGAGAGATCGAATTGAATCCGCGATCCATACCGATACCGGTTCAGTCAACTGAAGCCGGTGAAAAAAAACCAGTCGTGCGATTTCGACTGCCGCAATCGCACTGACCGACACGCCATTACCCAAATCCTCCAATAGCGCGCGCGTGTGCCGCCCAAATTTCTGCGGGGTTTCGTGGGCCCAAATCCAGATGTGGGTGTCGAGCAACAACCTCATTGCATGAGCCAATCTTTGTCGAAATCGCTCTTGATAATGTCACCTTTGATAATCATGCGCCCTTTAAGTGCGCCCAGCTGCCGCTTCTTTCCCCGCGCGACCGGCTCCACGCGCGCAATCGGTTCGCCACGCAAAGTGACCAGCAGCGGCTTCCCGTTCTTCTGCACGTCTTTCAACATTTGAATGCACTTGGCTTTGAATTCCGAGATCAGCACCGTTTTCATGTAGTCAACATAACTTGGTCAACTGACTAGGTCAACTCCTGCGATGGGGTAATTTCGTCGCGCGCTTTCGCCAGAATTGAGGACAATAACCCGCGCTATTTCGTCGTTGGCAATCCGGTGGCTTTCCAGGCTTTGAAGCCGCCGGCCATCGAGCGGACGTTTTTGTAGCCCATCTTTTGAAGACTCTCGGCTGCAAGCGCCGAACGGCCGCCACCGCCGCAATGACAAATGATCATTGCGTTTGGGTCGGGAACTTTTTCTTCGATGTCGAGCTCGATCGTGCCGCGACTCATGTGAGTCGCTGCGGGAATGTGTCCTTCATCCCATTCGTCTTTATCGCGGACATCGACGATGACCGCGTCGCCACTATTTAATTTCACAGCCGCATCCTGCGTCGAAATCTCGGCGATGTGTTTCTTCGCATCTGCGACGAGTTTTTCGTAGAGCGCGTGCTTTGCCATAGTAAAAAGTAACCACGGATTACACGGATGGCACGGATAGAAAAGCGGCGTCAAGCCGCCGCACTCCAAAGCGCTTCGCGCGAAATTCTGGCCCGTGACGGCTGATTTCCAAACCATCCGTGTTATCCGCGTAATCCGTGGTTAGAAACTTTGTTCTACTCGTAGCGCAGCGCTTCGATGGGATCGAGCGCGGCGGCTTTGCGCGCCGGGTAAAATCCGAAGAAGACGCCAACGGCTGCACTGAACAAAAATGCGATAGCAATTGAGCCTATCGAAATCAGCGTGGGCCAATGCGCATAGACCGACAAGAGACCGGACGCGCCGATGCCGCAGATGATTCCGATAATGCCGCCGACGGAACTCAGCGTCACAGCTTCAATCAAAAACTGCGTCAGAATATCGTTGCCGTGCGCACCGACTGCCATGCGCACACCGATTTCGCGCGTTCGCTCGGTTACGCTCACGAGCATGATGTTCATGATTCCAATTCCGCCGACCAATAACGATACTCCTGCAATTGCTCCCAGCAGAACGGTCATGACCCGTGAAGTTGCCGTAGCGGTTTCAGCGATTTCTTCTTGCGTGCGCACCGTGAAATCGTCGTCGCGACCGGGCCGGATATTGTGCCGTTGCCGCAGCAACGAGATAATCTGCTGTTGTGCTGCTGCGATCTGACTTTGATCGGCAATTTGGACATTGATGTTGCGCAGCGTGGTGCCGCCGATCACGCGTTTCATCGCGCTCGTGTACGGCATAATGACGATATCGTCCTGATCGACGCCTTGCGGGCTTAAGCCTTTCGGCGTAAGCACTCCGGTAATCGTGAACGGCACGTTTTTGATGCGCAAAACCTGGCCGATTGGATTTTCGTTGCCGTAAATCTCCGTCGCGGTCGTGCGGCCAACGACGCAAACCTTATTCGCGCTGCGCACGTCCTGAGCCGTAAACGGCGCGCCGTCTGCCAGCGGCCATTGTCGAATGTCAAAATAATCTGCCGATTCACCGTAAATGCGCGTAAACCAATTTTGGTTTCCGGCAGCTACTTGCGTCGTGGAAACAACTTCTTCACTTACGCCGATTACACCTGGCACTTCGCGCCGAATTGCTTCGGCGTCTTCAATCTTCAAGGTGCCGGCGCCGCCCCAGCCGGTGCGAATGCCGCTGGACGTAGTGCTGCCGGAAAAGATCAGGATCACGTTTTCGCCAAGACTGGCGATCTGAGCTTCCACCTGCGCCTTCGCGCCATTGCCAATGCCGACCATGGCAATGACTGCTCCCACGCCAATGATAATTCCGAGCGCGGTGAGCACCGAGCGCATCTTGTTTCGGCGCAACGCCCGATAGGCGACGTAAAATGTGGGTGCGATTCTCATTGTATTCGTTGAATGGTTGAAGCGTTAAAGCGTTGGAGCGGCTTCCGGCGCATCCGATGGTCGCACCCGATCATTTTGAAGCTGTGTCGCTGCATCCGACCGTTGTGAAACCGCATGATCGTTTAAAATCAAGCCGTCGCGCATGAATACATTGCGCTGCGCATAAGCCGCGATGTCCTGTTCGTGCGTCACCATGATGACTGTGATTCCGCGCTCGTTGAGCTGCTGAAAGATCGCCATGATTTCGACGCTTGTGCGGCTGTCGAGATTGCCAGTGGGCTCGTCTGCAAGCAAGATCTCGGGATCGTTAATCAGCGCGCGAGCGATTGCGACGCGCTGTTGCTGGCCGCCAGATAGCTGACTGGGATAATGATCTTCGCGGCCGGCCAGGCCGACCGATGCAAGAACACGATCTGCTCTTTCGCGAAGTTGGGCGTGCGATAGGTGGTGCGCGCTGTAAACCAGAGGTAGTTCGGCGTTCTCGCGCGCGGATGTGCGCGGCAGCAGATTAAAATTTTGAAAGACAAATCCGATTTTGCGATTTCGAATATCGGCGAGCTGATCGCGGTCGAGCCCTGAAACATCGGCATCATCCAGGAAATAGCTGCCGGAACTCGGCCGGTCGAGACAGCCGAGGATATTCATCAGCGTAGACTTTCCGGAACCACTTGCGCCCATGAGCGCTACGAATTCGCCGGCTTTGATTTCCAGCGACACGCCACGCACAGCGGGGACTTCCATTTCCCCAGTGCGATAGA
>DATASP010000078.1:0-6785 GCA_036269155.1 Candidatus Udaeobacter sp. | reverse complement strand
TTCGCCGACACGTGCAGAATACCGTTCGCGTCAGTATCGAACGTCACTTCGATCTGCGGAACACCGCGCGGGGCGGGTGGAATTCCGTCGAGGTGGAAAACGCCGAGTTGTTTATTATCGCGGGACAGTGGCCGCTCGCCTTGTAACACCTTGATCTCCACGCCTGGCTGATTGTCGCTGTAAGTGGAAAAGATCTGCGATTTTCTCGTCGGAATGGTGGTGTTCCGCGGAATCATCGGTGTAGCCACGCCGCCGGCTGTCTCGATCGACAATGTGAGCGGTGTAACATCGAGAAGGAGCACATCCTTGACGTCGCCCTTAAGCACGCCTCCCTGAATACCAGCACCGATCGCGACCACTTCGTCAGGGTTTACTCCCTTGTGGGGTTCCTTGCCAACGAGGTCACGGGCAATTTGCTGAACCTTTGGCATGCGCGTCATGCCGCCCACCAGGACCAGCTCGTTAATTTCCTTCTCTGTCAGCTGCGCGTCTTTCAGGCACGCTTTCACCGGCGGGATAGTCCGTTGGAACAAGTCATCGCAAAGCTGTTCCATCTTCGACCGAGTCAACTTCTTCTGGATATGTTTGGGCCCGCTCGCGTCCGCCGTGATAAACGGCAAATTGATTTCGTATTCCTGGGTAGATGAAAGCGCGATCTTGGCCTTTTCAGCTTCCTCCTTGATGCGTTGAACCGCGTCCGGCTGCTTGCTTAGATCGATGCCCGTCTCCTTTTTGAACTCGTTGATGATCCAGTCCATGATGCGCGCATCCCAGTCGTCACCTCCGAGGTGCGTATCACCGTTCGTCGCTTTTACTTCGAAAACGCCGTCGCCAATTTCGAGCACCGAAATGTCGAACGTGCCGCCGCCCAAATCGTAAACTGCAATCTTCTCGTCTTTCTTCTTATCCAAGCCATAAGCGAGCGACGCAGCTGTGGGCTCGTTAATGATGCGCAACACTTCCATGCCCGCGATCTTGCCCGCATCCTTCGTGGCGTTGCGTTGTGAGTCGTTGAAATACGCCGGCACAGTGACGACGGCCTGCGTGATTTTTTCGCCGAGCTTCGCTTCCGCATCGGCCTTTAACTTCGCCAAAATCATCGCCGAAATTTCCGGCGGCGAAAACGTCTTGCGCTCGCCGTTGATCTCGACCTGCACGTGCGCGTCGCCGTTGGCAGCCTTCACCACCTTGTAAGGGACGCGTTTGATTTCCTCCTGAACTTCATCGTACTTGCGGCCCATGAAGCGCTTAATCGAGAAGATCGTGTTTTGCGGGTTTGTCACTGCCTGGCGTTTCGCTGCCTGGCCGACGAGTCGTTCGCCGCTTTTTGTGAACGCAACCACCGAAGGCGTCGTGCGTGCGCCTTCACTGTTTTCCAAAACTACCGGGTCGCCACCCTCCATCACAGCCATACAGGAGTTGGTGGTGCCCAAATCGATACCTAAAACTTTAGCCATAAATTAAAAATCCTTTCTTGGTAGTCCACCGACGGACAGAATCGCCGTGGCGAGACCTGAACCCAACAGGTTCTAAGCAAGCCTTGGGCCAGACCCGGTCTCCTAGGCTAAGTTCCTGTTTTTCAGGATCTAACGCAAATCAGCGGATAAACTGCTTTCTCCCATCCGAGACAATTCGGCTCGATTCCAAGCTGATTGCCAATGGGTGTCGCGCCAATGCGGCGCGCTTCTATCGGGATCATTTGAGCAGCGTAAACACCTGCGTATACGAACCATCCCCATTCCGCGTACTGGTCAATTGTCCGCGTGCGCCCATATACTTACCGGTCCCGCCAAGTATCGCGCGTACGACAGGCTGGCCCGCATCAAATTCACCAGCGGTCGGTGGATAATCGTGTGCGCCCAGAGCAATAATTTGGTCCTGACGATTGGCAAAGGTGAAGAACAGAACAGTTGCGCGCGTCTCCAAGTTTGGGTTTGCGTCAGTCGCCATCTTTATCAGCGTCTTCGAGCCAAATACCTCGCCTGTGACGGGACCGCCGGGAGTAGAGTGTAGCGCCGCAAAAAAATGATAGACGTCGCCCGGACTGTTTCCCGGCGGGCCGAGATCAAGCAGCTTCAGCGTTGGTGCGTCTTCATAGACAGTAAGCGTTTCAGTGGGAGCTGTTGTGGAATGCAGGCCGCACGCGACCATCAGAGTTGAACCAAGCACAGCCGCCAATCCTATTATTCTCCGCGTAGTAATCAGGTTCATTGTAAACTTCTTTCAAAAGTAAAATTCAGTTTCTGCGAACTGCGTTAGCACCCCTAGTGAGATTCGAAAACGGTCTAAGCATTACGCCCCTGACAATCAAAATCGTCACGGAAACAAATTCTGTTTCGCGAAATGCGCGCGCCGCGATAAAATTTCAGCGTGCGACAATATCACGACCTTCTCCGGCTGGTGCTTGAGAAAGGTCGGTCGCGCACAGATCGCACAGGCACAGGAACGTTATCAGTCTTTGGTGCGCAGACTCGCTTTGAGCTGCGCGATGGCGGACCGGGATTCCCGCTGCTGACCACCAAAAAGCTGCATATCAAATCCATCATTTACGAGCTGCTCTGGTTCTTGCGCGGCGACACGAACATTCGCTATCTCAATGAGCACGGGGTGACGATCTGGGACGAGTGGGCTGACGAGACCGGCGAGCTCGGCCGCGTGTACGGGGCGCAATGGCGCGATTGGCAGGGCGCAAACGGAGCGCGAATTGATCAAATCGACAATCTGCTGGCGCAAATCAAATCGAATCCACAAAGCCGGCGGCTGATAGTGAGCGCTTGGAATCCGGCCGAGGTGGAAAAGATGGCGCTGCCACCATGTCATGTCCTGTTCCAGTTCTACGTCCAGGACGGCGAATTAAGTTGCCAGCTTTACCAGCGCAGCTGTGATCTTTTCCTCGGCGTTCCGTTCAACATCGCGTCGTACTCGCTGCTCACCGTGATGGTGGCGCAAGTCCTTGATCTTACGCCAGGCGATTTTGTTCACACTTTTGGCGATCTGCATCTCTACAACAATCATCTTGAGCAGGCGCGCGAGCAGCTTTCACGTGAGTGTCGCCCCTTGCCGCGGATGAAACTGAATCCGGCTGTCAAAGACATTCGGGATTTCAAATTCGAAGATTTTGAACTCATCGGTTACGACCCCCATCCATCGATAAAAGCGCCCATCGCGGTGTAGATTCCCCTCCGGGGAGCACAGGCTGCTAGCCTGTAGCATTTGGCTGCCAGCTAAACGCAGTTTGCGCAACGATGTAGCCAACGCCGTGCAAGAACAATCCGGTTTGCGGCAAGCTGCCGTGAACTACAGGTTCGCCACGGCGAATCCGTCCTGTGGCGGACTGGCAGCCTGTGCTCCCCAGAAATCGCACTGCGACTTCCACGCTCAAGACGGGTTAAACGCAGTATGAGGATGGTTTTTGGGCTCTCAATCTTTTTCTGCGCAGCTTTCGTGTTGCGCGCACAAACGTCAGTGGAAATAGATTTGCAACAGCAAAGGGCCTACCTGCTTCGAGATGGGCGGCCGGTGTTGGCGTCGCCTATTTCCAGTGGACGCCATGGGCATCTGACCGAGGGCGGCTCATTCAAGGTCATTGAAAAAGAGCGCAATCACTATTCGAGCATTTACGGCAAGATTATAGACGGGTCCGGACGCACCGTTGTCGCCGATGCGGATGTCGACATGAAAGTGCCGCGCGGCTGCAGATTTGTTCCAGCGCCGATGCCCTATTTTATGCGGTTCCACGGCTCCGATGGAATGCACGCCGGATATTTGCCGGGTTATGCGGCGTCGCATGGCTGTGTTCGCATGCCCGACCAGTATGCAATTGCATTCTTCAACTCGGTCAGCGTTGGCACTCCGGTGACCGTTTTTGGCAGAACGCCGACTGGCCGTTATCTAGGGCAATCGCAATCCCCGTTCATGCGCGGTGGCAATCGATTTGCAGATCCTCGCTTCAGCCGGCAGTTTGACCCGCGCTTTGGACCGCCTCCGCCACCGTGGTGGAGGTAAAATCGCACGCTCTCGTGCTGTAGTATGCGCTGTCCTCAGCGCACCGTCTCCAACGCGCCGAACCGGCTAGTCTCATCCGCTGAGACAGCGGACTCTACAGCACACCACCGAAGTGACTCTTTAAATCTCGGAGCCGTTGCTACGGCCGCTGTTGGGCCGGAGCCTTATCAATATTCGTGCTCGCCGTCTTTGGCCCGCGCGATAGATCGACAAGATCAGTCAGAATATTTAAAGTCTCATCGCGCTCAGGATCGATAGCCGGTTCTTTGCCGTTGTCTTGCGTGTCGGCGTCACTGGTCAAATCCGAATCTGCGTCGGACGCGGCTTCAGGATCAACCTTCGGCGAAACGCCATTCTTCTTCGCCTCGGCCAATTTCCCGGGATACATGATCAATTGCAGATTCGGTTTATCAACCGTGTCTAGCGTTAGCCGGTAAATTTGCGGCTCCTCCTGGTTGCGCGCCAGGCGGTCTTTCGAACGCATTTCCTTGCGCAGCTTATCGTCCTGAAGCTCTTTTTTTCGCGCATCTTCGTTCAGGGAAATTCGATTCTCATCCATCTTGTGCCGCAAACGATCCACGTCCTCCATCACGTAATGGAATTCGGGATCGTTCTTCACGCGCTCTTCCGAGCGCGCCCGCAGTTGGTCGACAAACAGTGAATGGTTGTCGGACCATTTCGTGTATTTCGCCTTCGTCACTTCGTCGTAAGCCAGGGCATTCTTCAAGGCGCCTTCACCGAACTCCGGGAGATCACTCAAACTTGGCAGAACAATGTCGGAAGCCACGCCGTGGAGCTGTGTAGAACCGCCAGCCACCCGATAAAATTTTTGGATTGTGAGCTTCAACGCGCCGTCTTCATCGGAATGGCTGCCCAATAGCGAAGCGAATCGGCCGATCGGGAGGATCGTTTGCACGGTACCTTTGCCAAAAGTGTTCTTGTCGCCGACGATCACCGCGCGACCATAATCCTGGAGTGCAGCTGCGAAAATCTCGCTGGCAGACGCGCTTTGCCGGCTGGTCAAAACGATCAGCGGCCCGGAATAAGCGATGCCCGGATCTGGATCGGAAGAAATCCTGATACTTCCATTATAATCTTTGGTCTGAACAACCGGGCCCGATTTCAAAAACAAACCGGTGAGCGAGAGTGCCTCTTCCAGGGAACCACCTCCGTTTCGCCGCAGATCAACCACAAGACCGGCGATGTTTTCCTTCTTTAACCGCTTGAGCAACGCCAGTACGTCGCGCGTGGTGCTCTTCTGGTGCCTGTCCATGTCTGCATAAAACGAAGGGAGTGTAAGCCACCCGAGCTTTATCGGATCGCCGTTCTCATCCTTTTTAATGATGATATCAGCGCGGGCTTCCTGATCTTTCAGCTTAATTTCATCCCGCACCAGATCGACATTCTTCCGGCGCGACGGATCGGTGGCATCCGAGGGAATGGCTAGCAATCTCACACGGGTGCCTTTTTTTCCGCGGATCATCTCGACGACTTTGTCCAGCCGCATCTCGCGAACATCGACATAGTCGGCCTGCCCCTGCGCCACAGCGGTAATCCGATCGCCCACTTTGAGTCTCCCATCCAGTTGCGCGGGTCCGCCGGGAACCAGACTTTCAATTTTCGCATAGCCATCTTCCGAGCGAAGCATTGCGCCGATGCCTACGAGCGAGAGCCCCATGTTAATGCTGAAATTCTTCATGTCCGCCTTGCTCAGGTATTCCGAATGCGGGTCGTACGCCTGTGCAAGCGCATCTAGAAAAAGTTTTATTTGCTCGTCCTTGTCCTGCTCGTGGACGTTGCGTGCCAAACGATCATAGCGGCGAGCAACCAGTTGCGGCGCGGGCTCAATCGGATGTTCGCTCAGGTGCTCCTGCAACAGCTCGTTTGTGATGCGACCTCGCCAGAGCTGGTCGGCGTCGGCTTCATCTTTTGGCCATGGCGCTTTTTGGCGGCTCAACTCGACCGTGGCATTGCTCTTGAAATCGATCGGCTGCTTCAACAGCTCTTTTATCTTTGCGACCCGGTCGTCAACTCGTTTCGTGTATAGAGCGTAAATATCATAAGCCGGTTTCAGCGTGCCGAGAAGAACGTCCCCCGCCATCGAGTTGCCATATTTTCCATTGAGTGCGTCAACGTCTTTCTGCGTAAAGAAGAGATGACTGTAATCGAGCAATTCCAGATAACTCAGCAGGAATTTTTTCGAGACCTCCTCATTCAGTTTTTGGCGGGTATAATGGCCTTCTTCCAAGAGCCGGCCGACCGACATGGCGATCGTTTCTTTCGAGGCCGCTACCACAGGTGGCGCGGCAGTCACCGCTGTTAAAACGACGGCGCACAAGGCCAGGCTTCGCTGAAGACGTGATTTCATTTGGTAATTATGCGGTTTCCCACCTTGGCAGGTTTCGTGATGAAACGCAAGATGATGAAACGAGATCGACATTTAGGTTGGAATAAGACAATCGAGAACAGCGAACATTCAATATTCGTAAAAACCCACCCATTTAGTCGTAGCAAGCCTGGATGCAGTGAATCACAATGAATTACAAAAGCTTTTGCGGCGGCATTTTTGAAACGAATTGCTATTTATTTGAGGCGCCGGAGGGATGGATTTTGTTCGACGCTCCTGAGGGCGCTTGCGAATGGGCGCGTTCGCTTAAGGTTGAGCCGAAACTTTTGCTCCTGACACATGGGCATATCGATCACGTCCAGGATGTTGCCAGGATTAAACGCCAGTTCGGGTGCCCGATTGGTTGTCACCCGCTCACCGCGCCGATGATTTC
>DATASP010000077.1:0-16593 GCA_036269155.1 Candidatus Udaeobacter sp. | reverse complement strand
CATCGTTGTTCCACCCTCAGTAGGCACACTTTTCGTCGGTACCGCGCACCGCGAGTTGATTTCCAACAAGAACAAGAACGAAACCGCAGAAGTCATTACGCTCTCGCTCACATTCGATCACCGGGTCGTAAACGGTGCGGGCGCAGCGGCTTTCGCTAACGAAGTCAAAAAACAGATCGAAGGATTTACGATTCCGACCGGAAAGACGCGCGCCGTTTCGCGTTGAACCGTATTTAGGAACGTTTCCGAAATCTGCGGCGCTTCTGGCCGTTAAGCGGAGCTTGCTGGCGCGAGCGAACCAATCGCCCTACAATTGTTTGCGCTCCCGCGCGGTATGACCACGGCCAACAAAATCACCATTGTTCGGATTCTGATGATTCCGGCTTTCGTCACGATGGCGATCTATTACGGCCAAAGCGTTCAGCGCGGCGCGCCTGCAGAGTGGGAACGTTTCACTGCCATCGCCATTTTCCTGATTGCCTCATTGAGTGACGGCTTGGACGGTTACGTCGCGCGTCACTACCATCAGCGCAGTTCGCTGGGAGCTGTTCTCGACCCAATTGCCGATAAAGGGTTGCTGCTTAGCGGCATCATCACCTTGAGCATTAGTAACTGGAGCGAGCTCGATCCTGACTACGGCAGTTTTCCGACCTGGTTCCCCGTGCTTGTGATTTCGCGGGACGCTATTCTTTTCGTAGGCGCGGCGGTCTTGTATTTTCTCATTGGGAAAGTGCAGGTGAAGCCTAAATGGACCGGAAAAGTGGCGACCGTTTTACAAATGGTCGCGATCGGGTGGGTCATGCTGCAACTGCGCCTGCTTCCC
The DNA here is from genome assembly GCA_036269155.1 of Candidatus Udaeobacter sp. Classification (GTDB taxonomy): domain Bacteria; phylum Verrucomicrobiota; class Verrucomicrobiia; order Chthoniobacterales; family UBA10450; genus Udaeobacter. The sequence goes on along the minus strand of DATASP010000077.1, from coordinate 15,770 downwards.
CTGATCTATCTTGTAATCGCAGCCGGCTTTTTCACTGCAGTCTCCGGAATCGTCTATGTGACAGACGGCGTTCGGCAATTGCAGGCTGCAGGCCATGCGCATCCGGCGAAATCCTAGATCCAACCGGATGGCAGTGCATGCCGACAACTGTTCGCTTCTCCTTCCGCAAAGGAGAGGTCAGGGTGACGGTTCGCGTCGTTAGAATAAATGTGAACTCCTCACCTCAATCCTCTCCCCTTGATCAAGGGGAGAGGCGGATTCACATACGTCTTGTGCTTCGGTGAGTATGAGCGAACCCGCTGCCATATCAAATGTAGCGATTGTCGGGCGGCCAAACGTAGGCAAGTCTGCGCTATTCAATCGCCTTGTTGGCCGAAAGATTGCCATCGTTCATGATCAGCCCGGAATCACACGGGACCGGATTTCGGCGATTTGCGACCGCGGTGCGCGCCCGTTCACCGTATGGGACACAGGCGGAATGGCGGTCCCGCAGTCGCGGGATGAATTGAGCGCGCAAGTGCACCGCGCCGCGGAACAAGCACTCAGCGAAAGCGATATTCTGCTCTTTGTTGTCGACGCAAAAGAAGGCTTGTCACCTGTCGACGAAGAGCTTGCGCGTGTGCTGCGCAAATCGCAAAAACCGGTCCTTCTTGTGATTAACAAAATCGACCATGAGAAGCACGAGCCATTGGCAGCAGAATTCGACGCGTTAGGTTTCGAACCGAGCTTTTCGATTAGTGCAGAACATGATCGCGGGATTTCCGACTTGTTAGCAGAAATCGAACGACGCCTCCCCTCTCCTTCTCACGAGTCGCGAGTCACGAATCACGAGGCACTTGCAGTGGCGATCGTCGGCCGGCCAAACGTCGGTAAATCCTCGCTCATCAATTCCATTGTGCGCGGAGAGCGCGCGATCGTGAGCGAGTTGTCCGGAACGACCCGCGATGCCGTTGATATTCTTTACGAGCGCGATGCGCGAAAGTTCGTTTTCATCGATACCGCAGGAATCCGCCGGCGCAGCAAACATTCTAGTTCGGTGGAGGTGTTTAGCGTGATGCGCGCAGAGCGCAGCATTCGCCGCGCGGATCTCTGTGTTCTCATTGTCGATCTCACGATGGGTATAACCGCCCAGGACAAACGAATCGCGGGATTGATTCAAAAGGGCCGGAAACCAGCGATTGTTGTCTTGAACAAATGGGACTTGGTTAAGCCGAGACGCAGAGAAAAAGGCGCGGCAAGGCAACTTGTCGAGGAAGCACGCGAAATAATTTTCTTCCTTGAATATGCACCGGCGCTGATCACATCTGCGCTGACCGGAGAAAACATTGAGAAATTGTTTTCATTGATTGAGACAATCCAACTTGCAGCGCGCCAGCGCATCGGCACCGGTGTCCTTAATCGATTACTGCGCCAGGCGTTTGAAGCAAATCCGCCGCCGATGGTAAAAGGGCGGCGCCTCAAACTGTTTTACGCTACTCAAACCAGCCGAAAACAAGCTGACGTACTGGAAGACGGAGCTTCAGCGACGCCACAATTCTCGGGCGCAACAGGAACGTCGGAACGGACTCGCGGGAGCTCGCCGCTTCAGCCTCCGGAGTTCGTTCTTTTTGTTAATGATCCGAGTTTGATGGCCGAAACGTATCGCCGCTATCTGGAAGCTCGGGTTCGCAAAACGGAACCCTATCCCGGCCTCCCAATCATTTTGACGCTACGCCCGCGCACCGGAAATGTGCGGCGAGCGACATCACGCATGCCGCGCTCGTCGGCGAAATAGCTGATCGATTATTGCGGCTCGTCGCGGTAAGCAAGATTTTCACGAAGTGATGCAAGAATCCTTTCGCTAAGCTTGATGGCGTCACTGTCACCGGAGGTGCGCGCGCGGTTGAGCGCTTCTTCGATGGTGCTGATTGCACGCGAAAAGTCCCCTGCTTCAGCATAAGCGGCAGCCAGCGTGTCTAGAAGAGACGGGATTCGGCGGTCAGTCAGAGCGCAAGCGCGCGCGGCAAGCTGAACTGCCTCACTCCCGTCGCGCGATTTCGCATCCGGATACGTCGCGAGCAGCCACGCCAGTTCGTCCAGCATTCGTGGCGAATCCGGTGCACTTACAGCAATTTCCCGGAATCGCTGCAACCCATCCGGGTCCCTGGCCAGAGACAGCAGGATTTGCCGCAGTCGTGCGTGAGTTTGTTCAGCTTCTGGCAGCAACATCATTACGTAACCGAGGTGCCAGGTCGCCTCTGTGAGATCACCGTTTTCCGCCATAGCTGTAGCTAGAACGGCATGAGCAGTTGCATCGTATGGCGACAACGCCAGCCATTTGCGACCGAGATCGCTCACTTCGTTGTAGCGGCGCAATTCGAGAAGACTATTCGTCAGGAATCGGTAAGCCGAAGAATTTTCCGGACCGAGCTCGATGGCCCGGCGCGCTTCTACGATGGCGCGTTCTGTGTCACTGCGTTTCATCGAAATGGCCAGTTGCAGATGGGTAGCAGAATCGGACGGGTTCAATTCAATGGCATGCTCGGCTTCCTTGATCGCCTCCTCGTCACGACCTAGCTCGCTCAAGCTTAACGCGTGAAACCCTCGCGCGGCTGCGTTCGAGGGATCGGCTTCAACTGCCTTGGCAGCCTCGGCAGCAGCGCCGTCGATATTTCCCTGGGCGCCTAAAGCTTTTACTGCATACAGATGCTGCGACACCGAGGGAACAATCCAGTGCGTGGCCAAACTGTTCATCGCCCAAACCAGAACGAGTGCAGCAAGAATAAAACGGAACCATGCGCGCGCGTGCGTTAGCGTTTCCCAACCCAGCGCACCAAAGAAACAAAGCGGCATGAGCGCCGACAAACCGTAGAACGCCTTCGTTTGCGCATATGAGGGAACCTTTAACGTCATGAAAATCAGACCGACTATTAGGACTGTGCAGAAACCGAGTAGCAGGAACAATTCGCTCGATGGTTTTCGAATAAATTGAACCATCGCGATGCCCATTCCGGCGAGAATCAGCGTCGTCGGAAGCAGCGCCCACAAATAACCGGCAGCCATCGGTTGCTGATTCCAGGCGACGCTTAAGCTCGACGCCCCGCCGCACAAGCCGTCACCCCAAAGCGTGGAATAGATTCCGTCGGCGAATCCGGCAAAACCGCTGAAAACTGGATCGACTAACGACCGGCCAAAACGGAGGTAGTCAGCCGCGGTGTGATAACCGGGGTCCTGCCACCACGTGAACCCGCTCATCACATTCCAATTCCCAAGCAGCGGCGTGCCGAACCGCAGCCAGATGCGCGCATAATGCCAGCCGCAGACGGCAAAGCAAATTGCGAGCAGCAGCCCCAGATTGCGCAACGAGATAGCGATTGGTGCTCGCGCGTAAGTGAGTTTGCCTGCAACTGCCGCGATTACGATTGGCAGTAATAGAATTCCAGTCGCTTTCGTCAGCATTGCAGCGCCGATGGCCAGTCCGAGCCAGGCAAATTGCGATGCACTCGGGTTGTCGCTCCTCAGCAGACGCAAGCAGAGATAAAGCGTCACCGTCGCCAGAGTCGCAGCCAAAATTTCGTTTGTCACATAATGCGCGACGTACAAATGCATTGGCAGAAACACCGCCAGCAAAAGTCCCACGAGCGCGGCGCGCGCGGGTAGCAGGAGCCGCAAACTCAAAAAAGCAAAGACAAATTGAACGACGCCAAAGAACGCTCCGAGCAAGCGCAGAACGAACACCGACATCGGGTCGTTGGTTGAGAGTTTGCCCACCGCAAGGCTTGCGGCGGCGACCAAATAGTACAGCGGCGGCTGGTACATCTCCCAGCCTTCAGTTGGCAACGGCAACGCCCGATGTTTCTGGACGTAATTGATGTATTTGAGATGCTCCTTCGAATCGAAGCCGACGTGGAAGGGCAACAATCGCGCGTTATTCCAGAATAGGACCAACCACAACGCCGCAAAGAGGACCAAGAGTATCTTCCCCGGCCTGACTGTTGGGGACCGGTTAAAAGTGATGTAGCAGAGAAATGTCGCTGCAGCGCTTATCCCAACTAGAACAATCCAGAGGGGCCAGCTTTTCCTCAACGCACCGAACGTACGCGTGCCCCCGGCTATGGAATTACCGGGCCCGGGAGTCTTCGCTGTTGAGGCCGATACGGCATGACGCCAGGAAGAACCAGCAAATGAGGCTTCCCAACTTTGGTCGCTGCGCAAACCCAGTTCATCACTAGTCAAAGTGAGCCAAAGCGCCGGTGGTCCATTGTGATTAAAGACGCGCGCCTCTATAAGGTTTGTGCCGGCGTGCAATTGCTCGGCCACATCGACGCTCGTAATCTCTTTCCAATTGCGATTCTGTGGAAGACCCACCGGAACGCCGTTGATTTTCGCTTCGGCGCGTCGCATTCCGCGAAAACTCAAACGCGCTCTGGACGGCTGGTTCCTTACAACAAACTCGCGCCGGAATGTTGCATCGAGGCCGGCAAACCAATGTGCGCGCGCATCCACTGCGCCAGGAAAAACAATCCACTCCCCCCGTCGATCATGCGGCAAAAAATTGATCGCCGGATCATGCCACGCAATCCACGCCAGTACTGACATCGTCACGCCGGCCAACGCGACCATCAAAATTACTAGGTGTCGCGGCTTGAAAACTGGCATCGTCGACCCCACTTTTAGCATGTTTCTCGCGGGTCACAGGAACTTAGGGGCTTTGATCGAACATTCTCCCGACCATGTATGTCTGAGAACAACCGTATGAAATCTACGCAGGAAATTACGCAGGAAGTGCGGGAGCTGGGCCAATGGATTCCGGCGCTCCGTCAACAGGTCGGTCACGTTATCATAGGCCAAAAGTATTTGGTGGATCGCCTCCTCCTCGGGCTGCTCGCGAACGGTCATCTCCTGCTCGAGGGCGTCCCCGGTCTGGCCAAGACGCTCACGGTCAAAACAATGGCCGCATGCATCCAGACAGGGTTTCAACGATTGCAGTTCACGCCCGATCTTTTGCCGGCGGATTTGATCGGCACACTCATTTACAATCCGCGCACCGGCGAATTTACGACCAAACTCGGCCCGATTTTTTCCAATCTGATTCTGGCCGACGAAATTAATCGCGCGCCGGCAAAGGTTCAAAGCGCACTGCTGGAAGCAATGCAGGAACGCCAGGTCACAATTGGCGAGCAAACCTACCCTCTATCGGACCCGTTCCTCGTTCTGGCGACGCAAAACCCCATTGAACAGGAAGGGACGTACCAATTGCCCGAGGCGCAGCTCGATCGCTTCATGTTCAAATTGAATATTGGTTATCCGCAAAAATCCGAGGAGCGAAACATTCTTGATTTGATGGCCACCTCAGCGCCGGATTTGCGCGTGGACCCAGTGATTGACCCCAAGCAAATCATCGCAGCGCGCGACGTGGTTAACGCCATCTACATCGATGACCGCGTCAAGGACTACATCGTCGACGTGGTCTGGGCGACGCGAGAGCCGGCCGCGTACAACCTGCGCCTGGAAGGTCTTGTTCGCTACGGCGCTTCGCCGCGTGCGACTATTTATCTTGCTCTCGGCGCGCGGGCGCACGCGTTCTTAAACGGCCGCGGTTACGTCACACCGCAGGACGTCAAGAGCATCGGTCCGGACGTATTGAGGCATCGCATCATTGTCAGTTACGAAGCCGAGGCTGAAGCGGTCACCAGCGAGACCATTATCGAGCGGATTTTTGCCGGGCTGCCGGTGCCGTGATTTTGTGTCATTCCGAGCGAAGTCGAGGCTGCAACGCAGCGGACGAAGTCCGCGAGGCCAGGCTTTCCATCCCGCAGCGCGCCGCAAGACTTACAGATGCGAATCAAAATTACTTCGCTGAGATGTTGACGAATGCTGATTGCCACACCGTTTTGTAATGGAACCGGCTCCCTCGACTTCGCCTTACTCCGCTCGGGATGACGAGCGCGCAAAGACCACAACCGAAATTCTAAAAAAGATTCGAACCCTCGAAATCAAAACCCGCGGTCTTGTCGAAGCTGCCTTCGCGGGGGATTACCACAGCGTCTTCAAGGGCCGCGGCATGAATTTCGAAGACGTGCGCGAATATCAACCGGGTGACGAAATTCGCTCAATCGACTGGAACGTGACAGCCCGGATGGGCACGGCGTTCGTGAAAAAATTCACCGAGGAGCGGGAGCTAACAGTGATGCTGGTCGTGGATGTCAGTGCTTCAGGGAATTTTGGGAGCACAACACAATCCAAACGCGAGCTGGCCGCGGAAGTCGCCTGCCTGCTCGCTTTCAGTGCAATCAGGAACAACGACAAGGTTGGGCTGATCCTTTTCACGGATCGCGTCGAGCTTTTTATTCCACCAAAAAAAGGCCGGTCTCATACGCTGCGACTCATTCGCGAGATTCTGTTTTTCCAACCGCAGGGACGCGGCACGGAACCTGCCCTGGCCCTTGATTATCTAAACAAGATCGTGACGCGACGCGCGGTAGTTTTCTTCATTTCCGATTTTCAGGCGCCTGATTTTTCACGAGCGCTCGCAGTGAGCGGACGGCGACACGATTTCGTGGCCATCCAAATCCACGACGAACGCGAGAAAGTGTTGCCGAACATTGGTATCATCACATTGGAAGACGCCGAAACCGGGGAACAAATCGAGATCAACACAGCCGATCGAAGAACGCGGGCTTTGTTTACGGGCGTTGTCGACGGGCATGAAGCGGAACTTTCCCGCACCCTTCGGCGGAATAATATTGATGCGATCACACTACAAACCGGGAAGGATTATTTGCCGTCGCTCCGTTCGTTCTTTAAACAACGCGGACGTCGCCTTGGTGTTCGATGAGGGGAAGTACAGGAATGTGGAACAATGGAAGTAATAAGATGAATTTGCCTTTCAATACTCCAACACTCCATCACTCCATCACCCCGGCGCTGCTGGTGCTCGCCGCCGAGGAATTCCACGACATTGCGCCCCCGGTAGATTATTCACTGATTCCGCCCTGGCTGGTTTTTGTCATCGCATTTGTCACGCTTTCGCTTCTCGGCCTCGTGGTGTGGTTGTTCGCAAGACGCCGCAAACCGCCGATGCCGCCGAAGTTGCCGCGCGAGATCGCGCTGGAAGAACTCGAACAAATCAGCCGCGAAATCGAAAACACAAGCCCGTATCAATTCAGCATTCGCGTGTCCAACATTTTGCGAAAATACGTGTCGCAGCAGTACGGGTTGCCGGCAACGCGACAAACTTCGATTGAGTTTCTGACGGCGCTGGCAAAAGCGTCGCCGTTCTCTACCGACGAAAAATCGCTGCTGGAAGATTTTCTAAGTCGCTGCGACCTGATCAAGTTCGCGCGGTATGAAGCGACAACCTCGGACAGTGAATTGCTACTGCAGGAAGCGATCCGCTTTGTGAAAGGAGGTCAACTTGCAACTGTTTGATTGGTGGCCGGCAAATAGCGCGTTGACGTTCGCCCGCCCGTGGCTGCTTTTGTTGCTCCTGGCGATTCCATTGCTGGCATATTTGCGCGGGAAACGCGGGACCGCAGCCGCGCTGACTTATTCATCCACAGCAAGTTTTCGGGCAATCGGAAAACAAAGCGCTGCGCGCGCAGGTAAAATTCTGCGGACACTGTTGCTGGCTTCGCTTGCGATCTTCGTGGTTGGGCTCGCACGTCCGCAGCTCGGCAAGAGCCTTACCCAAATCGAAGCCAGTGGGATCGACATCATGCTCGTGCTCGATGTCTCCGGGTCGATGCTGACGAAAGATTTTACGATCGGCGGACAAGAAGCGACCCGGGTAGACGCGATCCGCGAAGTCACACGTAAATTTATCGAAGGGCGGCCGAATGATCGCATCGGCATTATTGCATTCGCCGGTCGTCCGTATGTCGTAAGCCCGATGACGCTGGATCACGATTGGCTCTTACAAAATCTCGATCGAGTGCGGATAGGACTCGTGGAAGACGGTACTGCGATTGGATCGGCCATGGCAGCGGCCGCCAATCGGCTAAATGATAAACATTCAAAGAGCCGGGTGCTCGTCCTCTTGACCGACGGCGAAAATAATGCCGGCAAAATTCCACCGAACACTGCCGCAGAGGCAGTGAAAGCTTTAAAGATTCACTTCTATGCCATTGGAGCTGGCATCAACGGAATTGCACCGGCGCCGATCTTTACTACTCGAGGGCCACTTACCGATGCGTTGGGCAACATCCTCTATGAAAATCAGCCCGTACAGTTTAACGAAAACGGTCTCAGGGAGGTTGCGAAAATTGCGGACGGCAAATTCTTTCGAGCGACTGACACGAAATCGCTCGAACAAATTTATGGCGACGTAGACAAGCTCGAGAAATCCACGGTCAGCGTAAAGAAATATCAGCAATACCGCGACCTATTCCCGTTGTGTCTTATGAGCGGCTGCGGGCTGTTGCTGGCGCAGATTTTGTTATCCCAGACTGTCTGGAAGAAGTTGCCATGAGCATTCCGCTTCAACGTTTTAACGATTCAACGACATAACGAATCCCATGAGTTTCGGCGCACCAGCATGGCTTTGGGGATTGTTGCTGATCCCGCTCTTGATTGCGCTCTTCGTGCAGGCAGAGCGTCGCGGACGAAGGCGGCTGCAGGAGTTCGTTTCGGCGCGTTTGCTGCCGCAGCTTGCGGGAACGGTAAATCGGCCGCGGCGCATAACGAGATTTGCACTGCAGTTGCTTGGATTTTCCCTGGTGCTTGTAAGTCTCGCACAGCCGCGCTGGGGTTATATCTTTCAGGACGTAAAGCGTAAAGGGCTCGACTTGCTAATCGCCGTGGACACATCGCGCAGCATGCTCTCCAATGACGTCCAGCCGAATCGGCTCGATCGCGTCAAGCTTGCGGTGCAGGATTTGCTCAACGAACTCCAAGGCGACCGTGTTGGTCTAATTGCTTTTGCGGGGCGTGCGTTTTTGCAAGCTCCCCTGACCATTGATTACGATGCCGTGGTTGAGGCAATCAATGATCTGGACACGAAGACGATTCCTGAAGGGGGAACCAATATCTCCAGCGCAATCGCTCTTGCCACACAGAGCTTCGGCAAGAGCGCAACGGGAAATCGCGCGCTCATCATCTTTACCGACGGCGAAGAATTAAGCGGTGATGCCGTAAAAACTGCAAAAGAAGCGGCTGATACGGGCGTGCGCATCTTTACGGTGGGCGTCGGAACGCCACAGGGCTCGCTTATTCCCGTAACTGGTGACGATGGGCAAACGGCCTTTGTGAAGGATTCAGCCGGTCAAGTCGTCAAATCGAAACTGGACGACAAACGTTTGCACGAAATCGCCCAGGCCACAGGCGGGTTTTATGTTCATTTGGAGAGTGGGCTTCGCACGATGCAGCAACTCCAGAGTGAAGGAATAGCGAAAATGAAGGCTGCTGAAATGGACGTGCGTTTGTCGCGCCAGCCGATTGAGCGCTACGAATGGCCGCTGAGCGCGGCATTGATTGCTCTTGCGTTGTCAATCCTTATTCCCGAGCGGAAACGCGCGCGCGAACAACGCTCCGTTCCTGCGCCTGTCAGGACTGCCGCGCATGGCGTCGGAGGCGGGCCTGTCAGGACTGTGGCCGCGACTGTTGTTCTCCTAATTTTGCTTTCATCATTTGCGTTTGCGGCTGCTCCGGGAATTGACGCGTATCATGAGGGGAAATTCGAAGACGCGTACAGCCAATTTCAGCAGACCTTGAAATCGCACCCAGAATCGCCCGCTGACGATAAGCTTCAATTCGATTCAGGCGCGGCCGCTTACAAATTAAAGGATTACAATAAAGCGCTGGAATCGTTTAGTCAGGCGCTGCTCACGCGTGATACTGGGTTACAGAGCAAGGGCCATTACAATCTCGGCAACACGCTTTATCAGCACGGCGAAACAGAGAAAAGCGACGACAAAAAGCTCAGCGATTGGACGAATGCCCTCGACCATTATGAGCAAACGCTCAAGCTCGATCCGCAAAATAAGGACGCCAAAGACAATTACGACTACGTCAAAAGAAAAATCGAAGAGTTAAAAAACAAAAAATCGCAACAACAACCCTCCCCTTCCCCATCCCCGCCGCAAAAGAACAAGCAGAATCAACAGGACAAGAAGGATCAGCAGCAGCAGCAAAATCAGAACCAACAGCAGCAAAAAGATCAACAGAAACAGCAAGACCAAGACAAAAACCAGGACCAGCAGCAACAACAGCAACAGAACCAACAACAACAACAACAGCAGCAAGGGCAGGGTCAGCAGCAGCAAAAAGATCAAAAGGAATCGAAAGATCAGCAGTCCCAAGCCAAGTCTGGAAACCAGAAAGACCAACAGGAAAAGAACGACCAGTCCCAGGCAAAGAACGAGCAACAAAAGAAACAGCAGCAACAGCCCAGCGAGAGCCCTTCTCCGTCGCCAGGCGCTGAAAATCAGCAGGCCAACCAGCCTTCACCGTCGCCTGGGCAACAACAAGCTGAAGAATCACCAAGCCCGGGCGAAGGAGAAAATGAGACTGCATCGCCGACCCCAGGAGAAGGAGAAGGTGGAGAGGAAAATCCAACACCGTCAGCTGCTCCGTCAGAGTCGCCGCAGAAAAAATTCGCAGGCGATGTCAAAGGGGCGGGAGGAGAAGACAAATCGCAGAAGCCGCCCGATAAGAACGCGCAGGTTGCGGAAGCCGAAGCAGAAAAAGAGGGACAGATGAGCGAACGGCAAGCCCTGGCGCTCCTTGAATCAATGAAAGACGAAGAGGCGCGAGTTCAACTGGATGAACGCAGAGTTACGCGCCATGTCTATAACGATTGGTAAGCTACGTTTGTCATGTCGAGCGAAGCCGAGACATCCCCTGAATTTACCCGTGGGTTGTGCCGCGGGATGGAAGGCCTGGCCTCGCGGACTTCGTCCGCTGCGTTGCAGCCTCGACTCTGCTCGGAACGACGCTGCGAAGTTGCCTTGAATATGTTGCAACGAATCTTCATCACGGTTTTCGCCGTGGTCGCCGCTGCACAGTTTGCGCGCGCCGATCCGCCCAGCGTCACGGCAGTGCTGAGCAATTCGCAGACCGTTGTCGGTGGAACGCTTGACCTGCAAATCAAGGTGACCGGCCCTGGAGATGCGCAGCCACCGGAAGAAATTTCAGTGGACGGTTTGGAAATTCACGCGACCGGACAATCGCGACAGTTCGAAATACACAATTTCGCGACTAATTCGAGCGTCACGTACAATTACACGATCCTGCCGCTTAGGCCGGGTCGATTCACGATTCCTCCACAAACAGTTCGGGCGGGCGGTAAGTTGCTGCGAACTCCGGAGTTAGTATTAAGTGTCGCGGACGCGCCTGGCAGTTCGGCTGGCACGCGACAGAGTCGTGGCCGGCAGAGCCAGTCAGTCAGCGCCGGCGATTTGCTTTTCGCCGAATTGGTTGTGCCGAAGAAGGTTGCCTACGTCGGCGAGATTGTTCCTGTTCAGATCCGGCTGGGATTTGACCCACGCGTTCGCCCGAGACTTATCGAACCACCTGAAATCACCGGACAAGGATTCACCGCCCAGAAGTTACAGGAATCTGGCCAGACTTCAGAAACCATCAATGGCAGGCCTTACGACGTCGTCACATACAAAACTGCAATCGCTGCCGCGCGCGCCGGAAAATTCGAAGTGGGACCAGTCAAGGCCAAGGCACAAGTCATAGTTCCACGAGCACGAAGTGCGCCGCGATCTCGTGGGCGCTCACCGTTTGACCTGTTCGACCAGGATGACCCGTTCTCTGATCCATTCTTCAGTAATCCGTTCGCCCAAATAGGCGAGCGCCGCGAGGTAGATATCAACAGCCAGCCTGTCGCGCTCGAAGTGAAACCATTGCCGCAAAATGCGCCGCCGAGTTTTTCGGGCGCCATCGGGAATTTTGCGATGACCACCGATGCAAAGCCCAAGAGTGTGCAGGTGGGAGATCCTATTACCGTCACAAGTACAATCTCCGGCCGCGGCAATTTTGACCGCGTCAATGCGCCAGCGATTGAAGACGAACGGGGCTGGCACAGATATCCGCCGTCCTCGAAGTTCAAGCAGGACGATGAGGTCGGTATCAGTGGCACAAAAACTTTCGAGACGGTGCTTTCGCCGAACGAGAAAAAGCAGGCTCTGCCAGTGCTCGCATTCTCGTATTTCGATCCAGCGAAGGAGCAATATGTGACACTGCGCAGCGAGTCGATTGCGATCACTGTTCAGGGTGGAGCGGCTGCGACGCAAAACGTCGCGGCGAGCCAACCGGCCTCATCCAGCCCGGCAAAAGCTGTCGCTCCCCAAAGGACAGAGAAACCACAAGACATCTTGTATCAATTGACCGACCGGCCCGCTATGGCGGAAACATTTGCGCCGCTCTACACGCGTCCGGTTTTTTGGACTGTGCAGTTGGTCCCCCTCCTCGGATTGATTGGATTTGCGGGCTGGAGAATTCGAAGAGCCAAAATCGACAATCGCGCGGCGAGGCGCTTCGCCGCGTTGCAGCATGAAACGTCTGAACTCATGCACAAATTGCGTCGTAACACCGGACCACCACAAGAATATTATGCGGAAGCCTCGCGGGTCGTTCGGCTCAAAACCGCGCTGGCATCCGGTAGCGGAGGGATCGATCCGAATGTGGTGGATGCGGAGACTGCGGCGGACACCTTCAAATTAGACACCGATTCGCGCGACCAGCTGCGCCGTTTGTTCGAGCAAAGTGATGAGTGGCAATACAGCGGAGCACATAACGGGCCGGAAACAATCTCGCCGGAAAGCCGCCGCGAGGTGCTGGAGTTAATTAAAAATCTAAAATGAAGATACGCGCCTTACTGATTGCGTTTCTTTTTTGCGCGCTGGCGATTCCGTCGTTACTGGCGCAAGCCGACGCCGAATTTGCGAAAGCAAACCAGGAATTTGCCCAAGGCCATTTCACGGAAGCGATCTCGGGCTACGAGGCCGTGATTCGCACCGGACAATGGAGCGCAAACGTATTTTACGATCTCGGCAACGCTTACTTCCGCACGGGCGACCTTGGGCGCGCGATTTTGAATTACGAGCGTGCGCTCGCGTTGGAGCGACATCATCCCGAAGCAACAGCGAATTTGCAAATCGCGCGCGATGAAGCGCACGCGCTGGAGGTTCAGCCAAGCGGTCCGGAACGTTACTTGCAATTTGCGAGCGTAAACCAGTACAGCATCGCCGCGGCCACAGCTTTTTGGCTCGCGATTTTTGCCATGTTCGCATTGATTTTCAAGCGGCGCCGATCAGCCAGGCTGATCGCTGTCTCGATCTGCTGCTTACTGGTGTTGGGCGTTGCGGTGTATGCGATTTTCACACTTGAGCGCGGTAGCAAGGGCCAGGCACTGGCAGTTGTAACGGGCAAGGATGTGCAAGCGCGTCTGGCAACCGCGGACACAGCGAACAGCGTTTTGGCGCTGCCTGTCGGAAGTGAAATCAAGATCCTGAGCACGCGCGGTGATTGGATCTACGCAGCGCTGCCCAACAATTTGCGCGGTTGGATTCCAGCGAAAGAAGCCGAGCAAGTGCGACTGTAAACTGCGGTTACAGGGCTGACGCGTTTTAGCGCCAAAAGCGGGATTCATTTTGAGCCTGGGGCAACGTCCCAGGATTTCCTAGAGTCCCAAAGCGGCAGCGCAGACACCCTCCACTGACCCATTTCGCTGGCTATTTGCGGCGATCAAAAATCGCCGTAAGAGAAATTGTATGGATCCAGAGATGGAGATCGGCACCGACGAAAAGGCCCTCCAGATCAATCTGGACGCAACCAAGTACGGGACCTTCGCTGAAATTGGCGCCGGCCAGGAAGTAGCTCGCCGATTCTTTCGGATCGGCGGCGCAGCCGGCACGATCGCCAAAACCATGTCCGCCTACGACATGACTTTCAGCGATGCGATTTATGGACCAGGGCACCGTTACGTCAGTCGTGTTCGTCTCCAGAAAATGTTAGATCACGAATATGATCTTCTGATCGAGCGACTCGACAGAAAATTCGGGGCCGAGAAAACATTTTTTGTCTTTGCCGACACGGTTGCGGCGCGCAGCTTCAAAGAGCGCAACGAATCGCACGGCTGGCTAGGGGTGCGATTTCAATCCCAGCCGCGCGTGCAACCAAGCCAGATTATCATTCACGTTCGATTGCTCGACGAGGCAAACGTCGAACAACAGGAAGCACTCGGCGTCATTGGGGTGAATCTCCTTCACGGCGCGTTTTATCATCGCCAGCCGGAGAAATTGATTTCATCACTTCAGGAAAATCTGCCTGCAGGACGAATCGAAGTGGACATGATCAAGTTTTCCGGGCCTCTCTTTCAAAACGTGGATAACCGATTGATGAGCTTGCAGTTGGTCAGCCAGGGTCTGACGAATGCGGTGATGTTCAAGGCGGATGGCGAGACCGTGCAGCCTGCCGAAGTCTTCTACAAAAAAGCGATCCTTATTGAGCGCGGTAGTTTTCGACCTGTTACGTACGCCACCAATGACATGCTGGACGGAGCACGCCGTGTCTTTCTGAATGAATGCGATTGTTCGGAAGACGAGGTAGTCGTTCTCGTGGAGATGACACTCGAAAATTTGCTCGACGGCGGCAAGGTTGATCACGTGGATTTTCTCGCCCGCGTGGATATTCTGCGTGCACTGGGACGAACCGTGTTGATCTCGAAGTTTGGCGAATATTATCGGCTCGCGGGGTATCTGTTTCGTTACACAACCAAGGCGATCGGTCTCGTCATGGGCGTCCCCAGCTTGATCGAAATTTTCAACGAAAAGTACTACACGAAGCTGGAAGGAGGAATTCTGGAAGGGCTTGGCAGGATGTTTAAGGGAGGACTAAAGCTTTACGTTTATCCAATGATTGATGAGGCCAGCGGCAAGATCATCACCGCAACGCAAATCAAAGTCGCTCCGAATCTTCGCTCATTGTTTCAATACCTGATCGACAATCAATACGTCCAGGAGATTACGGAGTATCATCCCGAGTACTTGCGCATTCATCCATCTGATGCGCTGCTCAAATTGCAATCGGGCGACAGCAACTGGGAGCGAATGGTTCCACCGGAAGTGGTGCACATGATTAAAAAACGCGAATTTTTCGGCTACCGCAGACCGATTGCTGCCTAGGAGATCTGCAAATCTTGTCCTTCGCCCGTGCTCGCAGTTGTAGCGTCCGCTGTCCTCAGCGGAGATATCCGCAGTGTTCGCCGGTACCAACTGCGCTGAGGACAGCGCACACTACAGCAACACGCCAGATTCCGGTTGCGATTCGATGAAAATCGCCGTCGCCCAGATTTCCTGTTCGCTCGGCGATCCCGAGGCAAATCTTCTGAAGGTTCGCGATTTTTCGCGACGGGCCAAGGACATCACCGGCGCTGAGTTGATCGTTTTTCCCGAGATGATTGACACCGGTTACTCAATGCCTGTCATCCGTTCCCGTGCCAATCAATGGAACAATGGATTCGTCGCTGGGCTTCAAGAAATTGCGAGGAAGTTTTCAATTGCGATCGTCGCGGGTGTTTCCGAGCGGGATGGTTCATCAATTTATAATTCTCAGATTCTTGTCGATGCGGAAGGCAACATCCCAGCGAAATATCGCAAGACTCATCTGTATGCGGTCGCGCCGGTTGAAGAACAAACGTGTTTTGCTCCTGGCGATGCGTTTGAAAGCTTCGCGCTCGGCGGTCTGCATTTTGGTTTCAGCATCTGCTACGACCTTCGCTTTCCCGAGATGTATCGAAAACTTGCGACCGAGCAGAACGTTGATGCTTTCATTATTTCTTCTGC
>DATASP010000076.1:0-4453 GCA_036269155.1 Candidatus Udaeobacter sp. | reverse complement strand
CCAAAAGGAATCGACATCGATCGCCGCGTGCAGATGTAGCAGCGGCTTTTCCAATATTGGATCGACAGTCGATTCCGGTCTGGCAGTCGCTTTGGATCGCCGGTTCATTCCCCATGCTTGCCTCCGCAAGCCTCAATTATTATCGCAACAAGGAAGCAGATTGATTGGGCGGGAATTCTTCCCCGAACAAAACATGAGGAGCACAAAAATACAACTTAAGATACCCGGCGACGCGTGTGAATCGCTCGATATTTGGAAATCGTCAGCACTCAGGCTGCGATAAACCACTGACAGTTTAACAACCAACACTGGAAGGAATACAGAAATGCAACAGACACTCACTCGCTGGGAGCCAATCCGGGAAATGGAAGAGTTCCAAAACCGTCTATCAACCCTTTTCGGCCGGCCGCTTCGTCGCGGGAACGGTCGGGAAGAAATCACTCTACCAGAATGGACGCCTTTGGCGGACATCACTGAGGACGAGAAGGAATATCTCATCAAGGCCGAGCTGCCTGAGATGAAAAAAGAAGACGTAAAAGTCACCGTCGAAAACGGCGTGTTGACCATTTCGGGGGAACGGAAGTTTGAGAAGGAAGAAAAGAAAAGGAAATATCACCGCGTCGAACGCGGGTACGGCACATTCATGCGCAGTTTCGCTCTGCCTGATGATGCCGATTTCAGCAAAGTAAACGCGGAGTTCAAAACTGGCGTGCTCAGGGTGCATGTGCCCAAGAGCGAACACGCCAAACCCAAGCAAATCGAAGTCAAGGTCGCCTGAGCATGCGCTGCGATGGCATTATCGAACGCGCGCGTCAATGACCGGAGATCAGGACGCGCGCGCCTCGAGCCAATTGCGATCCAATAGAGAAGGTTCGTTGCGAGACACACAAATCAGATTTCGTTTTCTCATGCCAACAACCGCTGAAGCAAACACCCCGACCAATCCGAAGTCTGGACAGGGAAATGATTACAAAGAAATGTATTCGAAGAGCCGCCCCAAAGCGCTGCCTTCAGGAGTGGAGGCGCCCGATTTTACCTTGCGAAGCACGCCGGACCAATGGCTTGCGCTGAGCGAGTTCCGCGGCCAGCCGGTCGTGCTGGCGTTTTACCCAGCTGATTGGAGTCCGGTCTGCGGCGATCAAATGGCGCTGTACAATGAAATGCTGAAGGAATTCCACGAGCTCGGGGCGGAACTAATCGGAATCTCGGTCGATGGCGCCTGGTGCCATGCCGCGTTCGCACGCGACCGCAAGCTTCATTTCCCCCTTCTGGCGGACTTTGAACCGAAGGGTGATGTGGCGCGCCGGTACGGCGTGTACCGCGACAAGGATGGTGTCAGCGAACGCGCGCTGTTTGTTATCGATGCGGAGGGACAAGTTCACTGGAGCTTTGTTTCACCGATCGGAGTGAATCCCGGTGCAGACGGAATTCTTTCGGCGTTGGAGGATTTGCAAAACAAACAAGCGACGCTAGCAACGACGTAGGCAAAATGATCAACCAAACGCAACTGAAATTGCCGGATCCGGAGCGCGATCACATTCAAGGCGCGATCGACGCGCCGATTGCGTTATTGGAGTATGGAGATTACGAATGCCCCTTTTGCGGGGAAGTTCAGCCAATCGTCAGAGAAATTGAGCGCCGGCTCGGGGACGATCTTTGTTTCGCATTCCGCCATTTTCCGCTGACAAACGTCCATCCGCATGCAGAGCATGCAGCTGAAGCTGCCGAAGGGGCCGGAGAACAGGGAGCTTTTTGGCCGATGCACGAAATGCTGTTCGCCAACCAGGCTGCGCTCGACGACGAGTCGCTGGCGGAATACGCAGCCGCCCTGGGCCTCAACGCAAAGCGTCTGATTCAGGAGGTGATTTCAGGCGCACATGCTCAGCGCATCCACGAAGATTTTAAGAGCGGAGTGCGCGCCGGAGTCAACGGGACGCCATCTTTCTTCATCAATGGTCAACGTTATGACGGCGCGCGCGCATTTGAACCGCTGCTCGCCGCGATCTCGCAGCCAGCAAGAATTGCTTGAATGATCAATCCAACTAGAAGTTCGACACCAGTTTCGCAGCGTACGGAATTACGCTCTCGCGAGATCCAATTGTTTGAGCCACCAGCCGACGCGTTCTACACGATTGAAGCCACATCGCGAATCGTGGATGTGCCGCGTCGCAGGATTCTCGTTTACTGTAAGTATCATCTACTCTCGCCGGCGACGAACACGACCAGTCACGGCTATTACTTTGACCGTGATGCCATTCGCTCCCTCCGCCGAATCGAGGCGCTTCGGACTGTTTGCGGCGACGATTTCGCGGGAATGAGGATCATCCTCGACCTAACCGCCACCTTGGAACGATTGCGATCGGACCTGAGATTATTGTCGCGCGCGAAGGACGCCGATTCTTGGGAAAAAAACGATGGCAAAGCATCCACTGTTTCACCTCGGAGATTTAATGTGAGGTCAAGTTCTCGGCGAAAGCGGAAGTAGTCAGGACAACGCAGTTGCGATAACTGTACGGTTAAGCCCGTCAGGTGCACAGACGACACTCTACGTTACGCGAAATTGGAGCGCGCCATTCTTCGCGTCCACATTAACCGTCTGACCTTCGCGGACTTTGCCTTCGAGAATATCGATGCTGAGTGGATCGAGAATCTCTTTTTGAATTGCGCGACGCAAGGGGCGCGCGCCGTAAACGGGATCGTAGCCTTCGTGCGCCAGCAGTGCCTTCGCGGAGTCGGACAGCTTGAGCGTGATCTTTTGTTGCTCGAGACGCTTCGACAAACGGCCAAGCTGAATTTCGACAATCTTCTTTAGCTCCTCTTCACTGAGCCGGTCAAAAATGATGATCTCGTCGACACGATTCAAAAACTCAGGTCGAAAATGCGCGCGCAATGCGTCCATCACCAGTCGCCGGCGCGCTTCGGGAGATTCTTCCTCCGTAATGTATTGCGAGCCGATATTGGAAGTCATGATGACGACCGTGTTCTTGAAATCGACTGTTCTCCCCTGCCCGTCCGTGATGCGGCCGTCGTCGAGCACTTGCAGCAGCACGTTGAACACGTCTGGATGCGCTTTTTCAATCTCATCGAACAGCACGACCGAATACGGCTTCCGCCGCACGGCTTCCGAAAGTTGCCCGCCTTCCTCGTACCCGACGTAACCCGGTGGTGCGCCGATCAAGCGGGCCACCGTGTGTTTCTCCATGTATTCGCTCATGTCGATGCGGATCATGGCGTTTTCGTCGTCGAACAAAAATTCCGCGAGTGCGCGGGCCAATTCCGTTTTTCCAACGCCGGTGGGCCCGAGAAAAATGAATGAGCCGAGCGGACGATTCGGATCCTGTAAACCGGCCCGAGCGCGGCGGACGGCGTTAGCCACGGCCTTGATCGCTTCGTCCTGTCCTACGACGCGTAGGTGCAAATGGTCCTCGAGCTTTATGAGCTTCTCGCGCTCACCCTCCTGCAAACGCGAAACCGGAATGCCCGTCCAGCTCGAGACGACCTCGGCGATGTCCTCCTCTGTCACTTCTTCGCGTAGCCAACGCTTTTTAGCCTTGGCCGATTTCGCAGTAAGATCGGCCAATTTCTTTTCCAATTCAGGAATGCTGCCGTATTGAATTTCACTCGCTTTGCCCAATTCGCCGCGGCGCTGTGCGCGCTCTAATTCAGTTCGAAAACGATCGATCTCTTCTTTCACCTTGCGCTGTTCATCGATGACCGCCTTTTCTTTTTGCCACTCGGCTTTCAGCGCACCCGATTTTTCCTTTAGGCCAGCCAATTCCTTTTCGAGTTTCTTCAAACGCTCCTTGCTCGCTGGATCTTTTTCTTTCTTCAGCGCCTGGCGTTCCATCTCCTGCTGCATGATCTGGCGCTCGATCACATCGATTTCTGTCGGCATCGAATCGAGTTCGATTTTCAGACGCGACGCCGCTTCATCAACCAAGTCGATCGCTTTGTCTGGCAAAAACCGATCGGTGATGTAGCGCTGCGACAGCACGGCCGCCGCGACCAATGCTCCATCGGTGATACGCACGCCATGGTGCACTTCATACCGCTCGTTTAGCCCGCGCAGAATCGCGATCGTGTCTTCAACGCTCGGTTCGTTGACCAGCACCGGCTGGAAACGCCGCTCCAGCGCCGCGTCTTTCTCGATATACTTGCGGTATTCATCGATTGTGGTCGCCCCAACGGTGCGGAGCTCGCCGCGCGCTAGCATCGGCTTAAGCATATTCGACGCGTCGACCGAACCCTCGGCTGCGCCCGCGCCGACGATCGTGTGCAATTCGTCGATGAAGAGAATAATTTGCCCCTGCGCATCGGTCATCTCTTTCAAAAATGCTTTGAGCCGATCCTCGAATTCTCCCCGGAACTTTGCGCCTGCGACCATCGCCCCGATGTCCATCGCGATGACGCGTTTGTTTTTCAAGGAATCGGGGACGTCGCCACTGATGATGCG
>DATASP010000075.1:0-7533 GCA_036269155.1 Candidatus Udaeobacter sp. | reverse complement strand
CTGTTGAGTGGTTACATGCTGGGCGTGATCGTGGGACTCTTTAGCGGCGTGTGCATCGGCTGGTCAAATTCAGTGCGATATTGGGGAATGCCGCTGCTTAAAGTTGTAGGGCCCATTCCAGCCACAGCATGGATCCCTCTTGCGATGGTTGTAGCCCCTTCAGCAATCGCATCCGCCGCGGGATTAATCGCGCTTGCGGTGTGGTTCCCCGTTACAATGTTGACTGCGTCCGGGATTTCCAATACTCGCGCCTCCTACCTGGACGTGGCTCGAACACTCGGCGCAGGACGCGCCTATCTCATCTTCCGAGTCGCGATTCCAGCCGCGGTTCCGAATATTTTCATCGGCCTATTCATGGGCCTTGGTGCATCTTTTCTCACGTTGGTGGTGGCAGAATCGATCGGAGTTAAATCCGGTCTCGGCTGGTATGTCAGTTGGGCGCAAGGCTGGGCGGAATACGGCAAAGTCTTCGCTGCCCTCATCATCATGGCGGGCTTCTTCTCAACTCTAATGACGCTTTTGTTCAAGGTCCGAGACCGTTTGCTCGTCTGGCAAAAAGGAATTATCAAATGGTAGCAGTAGCTGAGACCGCACTCTCCTCGCTCCGCGTTCAGGACGTCAGCAAAAGCTTTCCGGCGCCTGACGACCCGCTCACGCGTCGACAAGCTCTAAGTGATATCTCGCTGTCGATAGCGCCGGGCGAATTGGTTTCGGTCATTGGCCCAAGCGGCTGCGGCAAGTCGAGCCTGCTTCGGCTCATTGCCGGTCTGGATACTCCCGACTCGGGCGAACTTTTGGTTGGCTCAGACCCAATCAACGAGCCGAGCGCGGAACGTGGTCTCGTTTTTCAAGACCCAAATCTGTTTCCCTGGCTTACGGTTCGTCGCAATATCGAGGCCGGCCTCGTTGCGCGCCGAGTGTTGCGCGAAAAACGAAATGAAGTGGACGAATTCATGCGGCTCGTCGGGCTCGAGGCATTTGCCGATGCTTATCCGCATCATCTTTCCGGGGGCATGGCCCAGCGCGTTGCTCTGGCACGCGCACTCATCAATCACCCGAAAGTTCTCCTCCTAGACGAACCGCTCGGCGCGCTCGATGCCTTCACCCGTATGCGCCTGCAGGACGAAGTGCTGCGGCTCTGGGAAAATCGCCGCACTACAATGCTTCTCGTTACTCACGACATCGACGAAGCGATCTACATGAGCGATCGCATTCTTGTAATGACTCCCGCGCCTGGACGCATCGATCGCGACATACGGATTGAGCTTGTGCGCCCACGCGATCGCACCGCTGAGTCATTCCTTCGCCTGCGCAGTGACATTCTCGACCATCTGCACCTGGCCGGTAAAACTACCGCTGACGCCTCAGCCTAACGACCACGCCCGATGTTGTCAGCGTCCTTCCAGCAAGAGCGACACATCGAAACTGGCGATCCTAAATGGTACGGGCGGGCAGGTTGCAACCGAGGCTCCCTGTACATCCTGGACCGCGGCAATCAGAAATACCCTGCCGTCATTCCTTGGCGGAAACCATTTCGGGTGCTGAACATTCCATTTGCTGCAATCGCTAATCTGCATTGCGGGTCTCATGCCGTTGGCATCTTGAATGAAGATGGCATAGGTGTTGCCGTTAATGTCATTGCAGATGCGATTAGACTCAAAAGCGAACCATTGGCCATCGGGTGACCACCATCCGGCACGGGCTTGAAACTTTTGCAGGAATGCCGCGCCTCTCGGCGCATTGCGATCCATCGGTGCGACCGTGGGAGGTGTCGTCGACCGGTCTGTGACCCAGGTGTAGTTGAGATCCTGATTGTAATAGTTGCTCTCTCCATTGAATTGGCCAGCGAACGAGATCAGGTTGGGGTTTGCTTGATTGACGCTGGCGAATCCCGCCCAGACCGTTTCATTCGCCAGCGGAGAAACGATCGTCTGACCCGTGGTGGCGTCGATCTCGGCAGTTACCTGCGCGCTAGTGACGTCAACAGCAAGATGCTCGCAGTCCGGATACCATGAAGGATAGATCATGCCCGCCGTGTTCGAGAGCAAGACAGGTTGACCACCAGGGTCAACGCGATAAATGCCGTCGGTGTTGTTGCTGAATGCCACCGGACCACTCGTAAGCTGACCGCCAGACCTGCTCCAACACCAATCGGCACGAGTAGACGCGAAGCTTACAAACCGCTGAACATTGCCGGTCGACAGATCCGCAATGTACAATTTCACATCATTCGCCATCGCGATGGGATTTCTCTCGAAAATCACCATGGTTCCCTCCGCATTCACGACAGGCCGATAGTCGTTGACGTCGGGATTCGCAGGCAGCAAAAACTTCGGCTCAACAAACCGTGACGGAGGCGGACGTGGCGTGGGGGTTGGACGCGGACCCGTTGGCGTGCCGTGGTGATCTTGCGCAAAACAAAATGACCCAGACGCCAACAGAAGAAGGAAGATTTGTTTCATACGTGTGCACATACTGGTTGTGTAGAATGCAAAACCGTCGTGGGAAAGTCCAGATTCGAAAATGAAGCGAGCCGGCAGTCGGATTCGAACCGACGACCTGCTGATTACAAATCAGCTGCTCTACCAGCTGAGCTATGCCGGCGAAAGAAGCTCAGAATAGAGCGTGAATGACTACAACTTCAAATCGGAAACGTCAGAAAGCCATTGTAACTTTGTAGCCGACTATTCGCGGACGCGCGAGTAAGCGGAAAGAGGCCCGGCCGTCTCCAAATTCTTGATGACCGTGCTGAGACAGACCGATTCGGGATTGAATGCTTTGCATTTTGTGATCTCCGCCCGATTCAGAACTTTGAACCCATAACGCTCAATCATCTCCCGGTTAAATTCGCTGTTGTTTATTTTGTCTCTTTTTCCAGGTTTATGACCACCAAGACGACACAAACCAGCCCGAAGCTCGTACGCGCGCTCAGACTGCGCGATCTGATCCTATTCAATCTGGTCGCCGTGCTGGGTCTCAGGCATCTTGGGACAACGGCGAAATTCGGTCCCGGGTCGTTGCTGATGTGGTTGGTCGCCGCCGTGTTCTTCTTCATCCCACAGGGATTGGCCGTGATTGAGCTGTCATCACGGTTTCCGAAAGAGGGCGGTATCTATTTCTGGACAAAACGCGCGTTGGGCGAAGGCCACGGGTTTTTGTGCGGCTGGTGTTACTGGATCAACAACGTCCTCTATTACCCGAACCTGCTGATCTCGGCGGCGGTCATCGCGACTTTTATCTTCGGGAAGAGTGGGAGCGGGCTGAGTGACAATTGGGCTTATGTGCTGCCGATGACACTCGGAACGCTATGGATTGCCACCCTGATAAACATTGTCGGCTTGGGCACGGGCAAATGGTTGCAAAACGCGGGCGGCGTCGGCACGTACATCCCCGGGCTCATTCTGATTTTGCTGGGCGTTTACGGCGTAATGACGGCTCCTCCGGCCAACGAATTCAGCGTGGCAACTTTGAAGCCTGATTTGAACAACTTCCCGGCGTTGAACCTGCTGGCTTCGATCGCGTTCGCGTTCGCGGGGCTCGAGTTGGCCTCGACAATGGGCGACGAGGTCGAAAATCCACGGCGCAATCTGCCTCGCTCGATCTTCATCTCCGCGCCGTTAATTGCCGTCGTTTATATTGTCGGAACAGCCGCGGTGCTATGGCGCCTCCCGAACAAGGACGTCAACATAGTCTCAGGATTTCTGCAGGCTATCAAGGCCGGCGCCGATAACATTTCCCCGACGTTGGGGTGGGTCACTCCGCTCTGTGCGGCGCTTTACACCATCGGTAATCTCGGCAGCGTGGGCGCCTGGCTGATCGGGCCTGCGCGCGTGGCGTTCGTGATCGGGCTGGACCACTATTTCCCGAAGCCTTTCGGAGCGATACATCCTCGCTGGCGTACGCCATATGTCGCGATCCTCGTTCAGGCTACGCTCGCGACGATATTTCTGTTGCTCTCGGTGCTCGGGAAAGGCACGAACGTCGAGGACGTTTATCTGATCCTGCTCGACACACAGATTCTAATTTACTTCATCCCCTACCTTTATTTGTTCGTCGTCTTTTTGATTCATCGCCGGCAAGGCGCGAACGGCGGTGAGGTCGTGCTGGCGCCTGGCGGATCCATTGGCGCGTGGCTCACCGGCCTGAGCGGTATAGTTGTCACATTGTTTGCGATGATAATCGCGACGATTCCTCCGCCGGATATGGGAAACACTCTGCTATTTCGGTTAAAGGTCGTTGGCGGAGCGCTCGGATTCATCTTGATCGGCGGATTGATCTACTGGCGCACTCGTTTGAAAGAAAAATAGAACGAACCTCGCCGTCTTTTGAAAAACACTTGTCGCACTATTCGCGGATGCGCGAATAAGCTGAAAGTGGGCCGGCCGTCTCCAAATTCTTAATGACGGTGCTGAGATAGACCGATTCGGGATAGAATGCTTTGTATTTTGTGATCTCCGCTCGATTCAAAACCTTGAAGCCGTAACGTTCGAACATCTTTTCGCCGCGGCGGCTCTCGAACGTAATGATCTGGCCGCACACGCGTTTTTCGCCGGAGCGATATAGATAACTCAGATAAGCGCTCATGAGAGCGCGCGTGGTCGAAACTTTTCGCGCCTCCGGCAAAAGGTTGATGTGAAAATGCGGGACGCGACGCGGTTGAGCAGGGACTTCGTGCCACCCGTACATCAGAACCCATCGAATAAAGCGCCGCGATCGGGCGTTATAACGGAAGTAGCGGGTCAGCGCCCGAAAGAAAAGCCAGACATTTTGGTAGAGCGCATAGAGTTGGTTTTGTAGCGGCTTGCGAGAGCCGAGCAGGTAACCCCGAATTTCGCCGTCCACCTCCAGGAGAAAACAGGATTCGGGTTCGTGATCGGTGTAGTAAGTGGTCAGAAAATCAGCGAACAATTCTCGATCCTTGTAAACCGGATCAATCGGCTCGCCAAGAAATCCGGTATCGCAGCAGAGTTTTCGTACCGCTTCGCGATCCGATCTGCGATAGCCACGAATGAGGAATGCCTTGTGGTCGTCGTTCGCGTTTGCCATTTAAAAACGGCGGTAGTTTGCGCGAAGCTCGCGATAAATGCAAAAAAGTTCCTCAAACACTCGCGGCCAGCTATACAAACTCCGCGCGACCCGGGCAGCGTTTCTGCCGAGGGCGGACAATTTCTTCGCGCTGTACTCTTCAATCGCAGTGGCAAACGCTTCCGGGCTGTTTTCCCGCGCCCACGACTCCTGATTATGACAAATGACACTGTCCATGTAGCTCCCGCGAATTCCCACAACCGGTGTGCCGCACGCCTGGCTCTCCAGTGCCGCAAGCCCAAATGTTTCCTGGATACCCGGATGAACGAAAAGATCGGCTGCGCGATAGAGACTCGCCAGTTCGGCGGCGCACTCGCAATATGCGATCCACTTGATGCTGCTTCGGCAACTGTTGCGCTGTAGCTTCCGAAGCTCATTGCGCTGCGGCCCGTCGCCGACCACCACCAGACGAAATTCATTCGGGTGACGCCGATGCAAAAGCTCGAAGCTCCGGAACAACGTGCGCGTGTTCTTTTCTTTGGCGAGGCG
Source organism: Candidatus Udaeobacter sp. (assembly GCA_036269155.1). Lineage (GTDB taxonomy): Bacteria > Verrucomicrobiota > Verrucomicrobiia > Chthoniobacterales > UBA10450 > Udaeobacter. The sequence continues at coordinate 1,959 of DATASP010000075.1, read as the reverse complement.
ACCAACGTAGAGAAGCAATTTTTCCTCGCCTTTAATGCCTAACGAGTCGCGTGTGCCTTCTGTGTCATCCGGCGCAGGTTTGAAAATGCCTGTGTCGACCCCGAGCCGTGTCGACCGGACATTATGCACGCCCCATTCTGAAAGAACGCCGGCCAGCTTATCGGAAGCGACCAGCGTAGCCTGAAAACGGTTGTAAAGTCTGCGCACATAGGCGCGCGTCCATTTCATGGCTTGCTCCGCGCCGCGCTGCCCCAGGAACTTCGTGCGGCCGCGCAGATATGCTTCGGGAAAATGCGAATGGTAAAAGCCAACCACTGGAACTTTCAGCGCGCCGCCGGCGGCGACCGCTTTCCATCCGACTTGGTATGGATCGCTCGATTCGATGAGGTCCGGCCGTTCGCGGCCCAGGATTTCCTCGACTGCACGCAGATTTAGGAGTGCCCGGTATTGTGAGCTGCGCGAAACCACAGGCGAATGAATCGAGTAGACCCGCGACACGCCGTTGGCTGTCACCTCGGTTCTCGGCCCAGGAACGATAAGAACGTGTTTGTCATCAGGCGAGTAATTCCTGATGTAGGCAATTTTCTCCTGCAGGTACCGTTTAACGCCTCCGCTTCGCGGAGAGTAGAACTGGGTCAGGTCGCAGATCTTCATGGAATTTGCGATTTGCAATTTGCAATTTGCGACTTCCATGCGGATCGGGAAGCGGTCTTTTTTGACGAGGCCATGATCGCGACGATTTCGGTGGCCTCGTTAAGGAGTGATCGAACTTTACTATCGCTCATCAGACCGGCATCGATGAGCAACTCGAGGCAAAACGCGCTTTCGTCCGCTTCCTCCTCCATCGTACCGAGCTTTGAGATAAACTCTGGCTTCGAACGGGCGCGGCAAGCAGCGCGATAATTCGCTGCAACTGAGGTTCCGCTGCGCATCAACTGACTTGCGATCGCTCTGCCTTCGATTGTTCGCGGGAGGGCACCCACAACCTTTATGATTCGCAATGCAAACTGCTTTGTCCGCTCAATGAGATCTCGTTCGGTCATTTGCAAATCGCAATTCGCAAATTGCAAATTAATGCTCCAGTTCGCTGAGATACTTCTCCGCGTCCATCGCTGCCGCACAGCCGGAACCGGCTGCAGTTACCGCCTGCTTGTAAATGCGATCAGCAACGTCGCCCGCCACGAAAACGCCTGGATGTTTACTCTCGGCCAGATTTTTCGTGATCAAATATCCATCGCGGTCCATGTCGAGCTTGCCTCGATACGGCTGACTGTTGGGGTCGTGACCGATTGCCACGAACACACACGCCACTGCCAGTTCCCGTTCTTCGTTCGTCTTGACGTTTCGCAGACAGACCGCGCGCATCTCGCCTTTTTCGTCCGCAACGTATTTTGTGACGACCGTGTTCCAGATCGGCTCGATCTTTTTGTTCGAGAACACGCGCTCTTGCATGATTGCAGAAGCGCGCATTTTGTCGCGGCGATGAATCAGATACACCTTTGAAGCGAACCGGGTGAGAAACAATGATTCCTCCGCGGCGGAATCGCCGCCGCCGACCACGCAGACCGGAACATTCTTGTAAAACGCGCCGTCGCACGTCGCGCACGACGTCAGGCCGTGACCGATCAGTTTCTCTTCGTTTTCCAAGCCGAGGTAGCGCGCTGACGCTCCGCTGGCAATGATTACGGCCTGCGTGTCTAGCCATTCGTCATCGGCCTTGATTCGGACGTGCTTGTTGCTTGCATCGAAATCCGTGACCTCGGCGTAAGAGAAGCGGGCGCCAAATTTTTCGGCCTGCCTGTGCATGTTGAGGATGAGCTCTGGTCCATCAATTCCATCCGGGAAGCCGGGATAATTTTCCACCAACGTCGTGGTCGAGAGTTGCCCGCCCGGCTGCCGCCCTTCCAGCACCAGTGGACTCAAATTAGCCCGAGCAGCGTAAATCGCCGCTGTCAATCC
>DATASP010000074.1:0-16871 GCA_036269155.1 Candidatus Udaeobacter sp. | reverse complement strand
TTGCTGCTGGGCCAACCGCTCCAGGCAAGATTCGGTGGGTGAATGAAAAAAATTCCAAAGCAAATGAACAGCAAGAGAGGCAGAAGCTTCGCAACGGTGATCACGGTCACCGCACCTGCGCCTTGGCGCACGCCGCGTATGTTGATGAGCACGAGCAACCCGTAAACTGCCAGCATGACGATAATCCGCATCACGGGACTGCCGAGAAATGGGACGACTAGCGCCACTGAGTTTGCCAACACGTTCACAACGCCGGCAACCGCGCCAAGTGCGGTGAGAAAATAAAGCATCCCGGCGAGGAATCCCACATAGCGTCCAAACGCCACTTCGACATATGCGTAAAGACCGCCGGTCAACGAAACGCGGCTGCCGGCGATCGCGAAGCATGTGACGAACAAGACCATCGCAATCGCACAGCAGACAAATGCGAGCGGCGCCGCGGATCCCAGTCCCTTCGCAACCGTAGCCGGGATCACGAAAATTCCAGCACCAATTGTCGAGCTGACAATATTCGCGGTGAGTGCTGGGATCCCAATGCCGCGAACCAACTGATGATCGATTTGCTCTTCCTGCTGTATCCAAGCTGGCGATTTATCTGCCATTGGCGCATCGTGGGTCATTCAGTTGTCCAAAGCAAGAGGAGGACTTAAGCTGCACGTGCCAAGGACGGTGCTCTTCAAATGGGTGGGAAATGCAGCTTGGGCGTGCTGACGGATGACTTAAATCGCTGCCGGTCCACAACATCCTGTGGTCGGGCAGCCTCAGAACCCCTTCAAATTGTGTGATTTTCCGCTTGTAAGCCTAATAAGCCTGCTGTATTGAGGCTCCGAAGGCCCGAGGTTTGGCCCAAAATGCATTTACAATCGCTCGAGCTACTCGGCTTCAAGTCGTTTGTCGACAAAACGATTTTTAACTTTCACGACGGCACTACTGCTATCGTCGGGCCGAACGGCTGTGGAAAATCCAATGTCCTCGACGCCGTTCGCTGGGCCCTCGGCGAGCAATCCGCGAAATCGCTCCGCGGCGACGAGATGGCGGATGTCATCTTCAATGGTGCCGACACACGCAAGCCGGTTGGTGTAGCAGAGGTCTCACTCACCTTCACTGATTGTGCTGAGGAACTTGGAATTGACTGGCACGACGTCCGCGTAACGCGCCGCGTGTATCGGGACGGCAACTCCGAATACCTCCTCAACAAAACGCCCTGCCGCCTTCGCGATGTTCAAAGTCTTTTCGCGGACACCGGAATCGCACGGGCCGCTTACTCAATGATGGAGCAGGGCAAGATCGACTTGATCCTGAGTTCGCGTCCGGAAGATCGGCGCACAGTTTTTGAGGAAGCGGCCGGAATCACAAAATACAAGTCGCAAAAGCGCGAAGCACTCCGCAAGCTGGAGGCCACTGAGGCAAACCTCCTGCGTATTGGCGACATCATCAAAGAGGTAAAGCGTCAAATCGGCTCGTTGCAGCGACAAGCAGGGAAAGCGCGCCGCTATCAGGCAATGCATGCTGACCTGCGCGTGCTCGAAACACATCACGCGCGCAAACAGTTGGATTCGCTGGAAGGCGAATTGGCCACTTGCCGCAAGGAAATCGAGCGTCTCAGCGCAAACGAGGCAGCGGCGCGCGCGAAGATCGACAGCAGCGAAAATGCCCTCACCGAACAACGTCGAGACTTGGACAAGCTCGACATTGAAGTCGCCGATTCCCGCGCGGCAGTGCAGCAACTTCAGAGCGACATCGCCGCCCACCGGAGCCGCATTGAATTCAATCGGGAGCGTGCGGAGGAGCTGTCCGAGCTTGTGGGACGGGCGCGCCGCGACATAACCGACGCTGGAAAGAAGCACAAGCAGCATGCCGCTGAGATGGAGCAAACCAACAATTCGATCGCGCAAATCGAAGGAAACTTGAAAGAAAAAGAAGCTGAGCTGAATCAGCTCGACACTTTGGCTGCCAACATTCAGAAAAACCGGACAGAGCGCGGTACGCGGCTGCAGCAGTTGCAACTCGCTCTTTCCAAATCCGAAAGCCGAACCGCGGGGCTCGAGGAAGAACTCTCGGGAACGCAAACGCGCCGCGAACTGACCCGTGCACAAATCAAACAACTCGCCAGGCAGATGGAAACATTGGCCGAAGCGCGACAGAAGCTGGTCGAGCAAATCGCTGGTTCGCTCAAAATGAGTCGGCGCAAAGCAATCGACGTTGAGGCAACCCTGAGAGAGAGAGAGAAACTGTTAGCCGAAGCGGAACAGAACATTGCCGCGCTTGAGCGCGCACTGGCCGAAAAGCAATCGCGCCTGGAGGTCTTGTGTCAGCTCAATGAAGAAGGCGAAGGCCTGGCCGAAGGCTCGCAGGCGGTGATGAAAGGCATCGGTGAATTCAGCCGCTTTCGCGAGGCCATCACGGGCTCATTGGTCGGGCAACTGGATGTCGATTCGAAATTTATTCCGGCGATCGAAGCCGCGCTGGGCCGGAATCTGCACGCCCTCGTTTTGAAAGAGGCGGACTCGGCCTACGAAATTATCGAGCAACTGAAGAAGAAAAAACTCGGTCAGGCTGCGCTGGTTATTCCGCAGTCGACCGGACGTGCGCAGCGATCGGAGCGAAAAGCTCTGCCCACTGGTGCGCTCGCTTGGACCACTGACAACCTGACTGCGCCGCCAGGGTTCGAACCGCTCATCATGCAATTGCTCGGCGACGTTGCCATCTTCTCCGATTTGCAACAGGCGCTCGAGTGTAAAAAGCACGAGCCGGCAGTGGCGATGGCCACGCTGGCCGGTGAATTTATCTCTACAGAAGGGATCGTCTTTGGCGGCAGCAGCGAAGTGCGCGCGGCCTCTTTTTTGCAGCGTAAAGCGCACATCGCCGAGCTTACGAGGGAACAGGCCGCGCTCGGCAGGGAGTGCGATTCGCTCTTGGCTAAACGCGACGAAGAGAAAAGCGCGGTCGAAACTGCTTCGCAGCTCCGGCGCGAAGCAAGCGACGCCGAACGCAAGATCGACAATTTGCGATCGGAACAAGGTGCGCTGGAGCGCCAGGTTGCTGTCGCGGACGAACGGATCGCGCAGTTAGAGCGTGAACTCAAAGCTATACGCGATCAACTCACAAAAGAGCACGGCGAGCTGATCACGTTCGAAACCGCGCAGAAACAGAGCACGCAGCGCGAAGAACAGTTGACCGAAAAAATTAATCAACTGCGATTGGCTGTCGCTACGGAGCGGCAGCGCCATGAAAATTTGATCGCACAACGCGAACCGATGAGCGCACGCGACGCCGAACTGGTCGAGCTGATCTCGCTGCGAGAAGCCGATATCGGGATGTACGAACAGAAATTGGCCGCGCAGGCTGAGGAATCGCGTGAATCGGAAGCGGCAATCCAAGATCAAACGAGGCGCCGCGAGGAACTGGAGGCGAATGCCGCGAACGTCGCCGAGCAACGTTCGACACGAGTCGCCGCGATTTCTGGCAGCGAAACTGAATTGCGCCGTCTTCGTGATTCATTAGGCGAATTACAGGACGGCCGCTCTCAGCGGCAAGTGCGCGGGTCGCAATTGCAAATGAAGATCGACAATCTCGCAGAGCATATTTCGCGCAGCTACCATATCGACCTTCGCGCCTTTGCGACCGATGAGATGGCGCTCGAAAAAGTTTTGCGCGCTCAAGTGAAACGAAGCGAAAAACTGGAGGGTGGAGATCCTGCCGCGCCCGGCTCGCCGGAGCTCGCCGCTCCAGAGATGGAAAAACGCATCACGGATCTTCGGACCCAGCTCGATAACATGGGCCCGGTGAACCTTGATGCTGTTCATGAGTACGACGAACTCGAAGAGCGCTACAAATTTCTCGAAACGCAAAACAATGATCTTACAAATTCGCGTCGCGAGCTGCTCGATGTGATTGCGCAGATTAACTCGACGACCAGAAAATTGTTTAATGAAACCTTTGCGCAGGTGCGAACCAACTTCCGCGAAATGTTCGCGCAACTCTTCGGTGGCGGCCGCGCAGACCTGTCGTTGCTGGATGAGAACGACCCGCTCAACTGTGGAATTGAGATCATCGCCAGGCCTCCTGGCAAACAGCTGCAAAGCATCTCGCTGCTGAGCGGAGGCGAACGCTCGATGGTCGCTGTCGCGTTATTATTCGCGATTTACATGGTACGGCCGAGCCCGTTCTGCATTCTCGACGAGGTGGATGCCGCGATGGACGAAGGCAACATTAATCGTTTTATCCGCGTGCTCGATCGCTTCGTAGAGCAAAGCCAGTTCATTATCATCACGCACAACAAACGCACCATTGCTAAAGCCGATGTTCTTTACGGTGTGACAATGGAAGAACGTGGCGTGAGCAAGCTCGTCGGAATGAAGCTGACGGCACCCGAGCACGTTTCGAATGAAGTGACTTCTAACGGAGGGGAACAGAATCCGACACACCGGCGCCTCGCCCTGGCGATGCGATAGTTTTCGGGGAAGCACAGGCTGCTAGCCTGTTCTTTTCGGCAGCTTGCCGAAAAGCTCCTCGGACGCGCCACATCGAAATATTTGGAACATCCTTCGTATCGTCGGCAAGCTGCCGACGACTACAGGCTGGCAGCCTGTGCTCCCCAGAAGGAAGAAAGTGCCGCAAAATTTTTTTGCGCGCGATACTCGATCTCGCGTAAAATTGGCAGATGCTTCAGACGGCGCAGCGCACCGCAAAATCAAAAACGAAAAAGGCCACGCCGCCGCACGAGCGTTTTCTCGAGGCATTTCGCTGGATGCTGTTGACGCGCACGCTCGAGGAAAAGCTCGTGAGCCTGTATCGCGGTGGACTGATCACGGGCGGAGTGTATATCGGTAAAGGCCAGGAGGCCGTCAGCGTGGCATGCGGTTTGTTTTTGCAAAAAGGCGATATCTTCGCGCCATTGATTCGCGACCAGGCGGGGCGATCTGCATTCGGCGAACCGCTGATTGATGTGACGCGCACGTATCTGGGCTCGCGGCAGGGTCCGATGCGTGGCCGTGATGGCAACATTCATCGAGGTCATCCGCGCAACAATGAACTCGCAATGATCAGCCATCTCGGCGCCATGGTTTCGGTCACTGTGGGCGCCTTGATTGCGAAGCGATTTAAAGGCGAGAAAAACTTCGTCGGTCTCGCTTGTATCGGCGAAGGCGGGATGCAGACCGGCGCGTTTCATGAAGGAATGAACATAGCCGCAGTGGAACAAGCACCGCTCGTCGTCGTCGCCACAAATAATCATTATGCTTACTCAACCCCTAACGACCGCGAGTTCGCGTGTGATGATTTGGTTGATCGCGCGATTGGTTACGGATTTGAGGGCTACAGCCTTGACGGAACAGACCTCAGCGCATGCCTTGACGTGATTGGCGGCGCGGTGAAACGCGCGCGCGCAGGACGTCCGCCGCAGTTAGTTGTTGCGTCGGTGCTGCGCCTGTCCGGCCATGGCGAGCATGACGACGCCAGTTACGTGCCTGATGAGGTGAAGCGTCAGCCGTTTGCACGTGATTGTCTGAAGGTGGCCGAGCAAACCATTGTGGATCTTAAGTTGGTGGACCCGAAGATGCTGACCGAATGGCGCAAAGAGGCAGCTGCGCAAGTGGACGAGGCAATTGCCGCCGCGCAACAAGAGGCTGCACCCGAAGCCGCCAAAGAAGATTGGTGTGCGTTATCGACACGGGACCTCGTCGATCACGCAGACGAATGAAGAAGCGCGTTCTGTATCTGGGGAGCACAGGCCGCTGGCCTGTAGCATTCGGCCACTGGCCGAATGCATTTCGTGACAAACGCGCCGAGTATACGAAACCAGTTCGCGGCAGGTTGCCGCGAACTACAGGCTGGCAGCCTGTGCTCCCCGGATACAGAACGCACGCTCGCCTCGTGTTTGTTTCGTCATTCGAAATTCGGATTTCGTCATTCTGATAATGAGCATCACGTATTTGGAAGCGATCCGCGAGGCGCAGGCAAAATTGCTGCGTGATGATGAACGCGTTTTCATCTACGGGCAGGACGTCGGCGGAACGTTCGGCGGCGCCTTTAAAGCGACGAAGGGTCTGGCAAAGGAATTTCCGGGACGCGTATTGAACACGCCGATCAGCGAAGACGCGATGGTCGGCACCGCGATTGGCGCTGCCATGCAGGGGATGCGGCCAATTGTCGAAATGCAGTTCGCCGATTTCTCGAGCATCGCGCTCAATCAAATTCTAAACAATGCGGGCACACATTACTGGCGGACCAATGTGCCCATCCCCATAACGGTGCGTCTGCCTTCCGGGGGAACAAAAGGCAGTGGCCCGTTCCACAGTCAATCGATGGAATCAATTTACGCGCATTATCCGGGACTGATCGTGATGACGCCCGCGACAGTGGAAGACGCCTACACCATGTTGATAGAAGCCGTGGCGATCGATGATCCCGTTATCTACTGCGAACACAAATATCTCTATTACCATCTCAAGGCCGACAAGCTGCCGGAAAAAGGTTTGCCGACTGGTCGCGCACGGATTGCGCGAGAGGGACGCGATCTCACGATCGTAAGCTACAGCGCGATGCTGCAGGAATCCCTCGCAGCAGCGGAGGAACTCGCACCTGAAGGTTTCGAAGTTGAAGTGGTCGATCTGCGCACGGTTAAACCCCTCGACACTGACACCGTGCTGGCATCCGTCGCACGCACCGGGCGTTTGCTGTGTGTTGGTGAGTCATTTCCCTGGGGCGGTGCAACCGCAGAAGTGATCGCACGTGTCACAAGCCAGGGCTTTCATCTGCTCGACGCAGCGCCACAACGGCTCAACGCGAAGGATACTCCGATTCCGTATCATCCAAATCTTTGGAGCACGCATCGGCCGAACGCACAAAACATCGCAACCAAAGCTCGCGCACTGCTGCGAGAATAAAATCTATGCCGCAAGTTCCAATCATCATGCCGCAGTTGGGGGAATCGATCGCTGAAGCCACGATTGTCGATATCAAGGTAAAGCCGGGCGACGAAGTAGTGGATGATCAGGAAATTATGGATGTCGAGACAAACAAGGCGGTCATGGGTGTGACCACGCCATGCAAGGGCAAAATCGACAAGATTACCGTTCAATTAAAGGAGACCTACCCAGTTGGCGCGGTGCTCGGCTACGTGGAAGCGAGCGAGGCAGACGCCGCGAGGTTCGCGAAGCAAGCGCCACCCACTCCGCAACGGGAAGTCGCCGAGGAAATTCCCACGCGGGCTGACCAGGAAGTCGCTCCTGCACGCGAGAGAAAAATCTCGACACGTGGTCGGGACGGGGAAGGCGCGCGCGTTGGCGACCTGCCCGTTCCTGCAGTTACTAAGGGCGCAACTTTCATGTCGCCGCGCGTTCGCGCACGCATGGCCGAGTTGGAGTTAACAAGTGCTGATCTCGCCGGGATCATGGGGACGGGCGCAGGCAATCGGGTTACTATCAAAGATCTCGAAAGTTTTCTGCACAAGATCGAGAACCAAACCGCGCATGAAGCTTCTGCAATTCGCGCGGGCGTGGCCGATGCGATGCGGCGCAGTTGGACGCGCCCGCTTTCAACTATTGGCTCGTCGGTAAGTCTCGATCCTGTGTTACACGATCGGCAGTCGCGAGATCCAAAGCCCGGTCCCGGCCTTTACGCGCTTCGCGCGCTCGCGCTCGCTCTTTCGAAGAATCCGATCGCAGCCGCGAAACTGATCGGCAACCGGATAGTGCAATCAAAAACGATCGACGTCGGAATCGCAGTTGAAGCCGAAGACGGGATTATGGTGCCGGTGATTCGCGGCGCAGACAAAACGTCTCTTCTCGACCTTACGGCGAAATACAAGGAACTCGTCGATCTTGCGCGGCAACGACGGATTTCGCCCGACATGCAAGCCGGCGGCATTGCGACCGTTTCTAACTTCGGAATTTTCGGAATGGAATGGGGCACACCGATTCCCCTCCCCGATCAGACATTGCTACTTGGTCTTGGAGCTGGGAAAAAAGTTCCATCCTGGGATGAAGAGAAAAGAGAATTCGTCCCGAAGACCGAAGCGCAAATTATCTTAAGCTTTGATCATCGCAGCATTGACGGCGGTGGCGCAGGCCGTTTGCTCAAACGCGTGATCGAACTCCTGGAAAATCCCAAAGAACTCTGACGGGCGTGCCCGCCATGCTCGATGCGGATCACAGTACCGCTCTGCCGAACGTTCCCGGTGGCGAGGAGGAGTAACTGCGCTTTTGTGTGCGCCGGTAACTCGCCGCTAGAACACTGAAGATCATAATCAAACCACACGCTGTAGTTGCACCAATTCCCCACATCAGCCAAGAGGGTCGATACGTAAGGATTAGCCGCCCATGGGCACCGGCTGGTAATTCGACGATCGGAAATAATCCGCGATATGATGTGACAGCGAGTTTTTGATTGCCCAGACGCGCTTTGTATCCGCGGAAATATGGCCGGGAGAAAGTCAGTAACGCGGGCTGATCGCGGTTCGGGACATCGACATCTGTTTCAACCCAATCTCGCGAGTCGGTAATCTTTGAAATCGCCGCCGAAGCGAATTGTTGGTTAGGCCGCGAATCGATTGACGTGACTGAGCGCACGCGCACTAATGGCGCGCCGCGTCGATGGAAGACACGTCCCTCATCCGTTGAAACAACAAGTTCCCATTCCGAAGCCGGCTGGGGCGTGATGTCTAATTCGCCTGCAACGACAATTCCATCCACACCCAGCAAAGCAAGTTCGCCATCCGTGCCAGCCTGTTGACTGAGTAAATGACTTCCCACATCTGGATTAATTTCACCGTGAATGCTGGTCGCGAATTCGCGCGCTACGCCGGCGGCTCGAATTGGGCTGTAGCCGTTGATGAAATGCAACGCGGCCCACATCGATGTGCTTCCCGGACGCAAGGTTTGGCCGACTGACTGAGGTTTATTTGATGTGGCGTAGGTCAGCTCCGCCCACGGATAGATGCCTAGATAAAGGCGCTGCGGATCGAGCGGCGAAGGTTTGAGCAACTCTTGAGAAAAATTGTATCTCGGCACACCGCAGTTTGTCGGAATGGAGAGATATGTAACAAGCAGCGCTAAAAACGTGATTACGACAGGCACATATTTGTGAAATTCAGAATCACGCAGGAGAAGCTCTGAAAGGCACCAAGTCGCCGCGAGCCCGACAAAAATCCAAGTCACCGGGAAAGCGTAGGAACCACCGGTATGCAAGATTAATATTGCAATTGCTGTCAACGCCGTGAGAACGAGAGCGGCTGTAGCCGGGATAGTTGATCCCCGCCTAATGCGCAGTATCTCCGCCGCGCAAATGGCGAGAACCAAATGAAAGAAAGGCAACCACCGAAAACTCCACCGGAAAAGCCCGGCGGTCGGAAGCATTGAGAGCAAGAGCACGACCAGGAGCAGGATCAACTCCCACTTGAGTCGCGCAATGAGGATGCGCCCGCGCCAGATCAAGCCAGCGATGAGCGCCGCCGGAGCGACAAGGCCGCAGGCCAATTCGGATGCGGTTTGCGGAACGTGTCTCGAGGAAAAGTCTGTCCAGTTCACTGTCCATGAGGGAATGATTAATCCCGGCAATGCGGCTGGTGGAACGAGCCATTGCCAATGCGCCTTCGGCGACTGCAGTTCGCGTGCTGAACCTTGAACAAGATCAAAAATTGCAAGCCACGCCGGCGCGGACAATCCAAAGCCGAGCGCGACACCAAAGAGCATCGGCAAAATCGAGGAGATGCTTCGCGTTTGGACTAGCGACTTAATCGACAGCCAACTAATCAAGAGCAACAACATCAACACTGTGTATGGAAAACCGCCGGTGACGAGCAGGTACACGAATGGGGCCGGCCAGAGGAATCGCCATTTCGTTCGTTGCGGATCCAACGCGCGTTCGGCTCCCCACCACGCCCATGGCAGCCACGTGAACGCGCCGAGCGCGCCGAACCAATCGGTCGCACCCCAGCAGATGATCCAGCCGTTTAGCGAGGCGACGAGTGCAACGAAGATCGATAATGGAATCGAAAGTGGTCGGTCGCGCCCGAGCAAAAACGCGCCGACCGCCAGCATAAAAAGATGTGCGATGGAAAGCGCAGCCGCCTGCTGCGGAAACGTCAACGGAAATTTCCAGATGAAAATGACGGCCGCATTTACAAAAAGGGAAAAGGTGCCGTATTGAAATTCGCCGGCAAGATTGCCGCAAACCCACGAATAGGGGCTTAGAATGGGCCAATGTCCCTCGGACCAGCTGCGCGCCACATCGGCGAACACCGGCAAGACCGACAATTCGTAGTCGTCATTCCAAAAAACGAGCGGATCGTGCCAGAGCAGGATGAGACAGAAGAAGACGACAATGAATCCGGCGGCTGTCGCGCCAAGAACGTCCGAACGCGTGGATTGCGACTCGGACATTTAACACGGCAAACGCCCAACGCCCAACGTCCAACGCCCAACGTCCAACTCGGAAGCGCGCATCATTTGGTGTTTTTCTCGGCTGTTCGGATGCTAGCTACGAAAATCCTGATCAGCTCTTCGACTTCGTTCAAACAGGTTACGAGGTTCGCACGCGGGCCGAGATTTTTCACGCGATGTGCAAGTCGCAGCCACCGTTTTGTCTCGCGCAGTTCTTTGAGACAGATGCGCAGCTTGTGGAGGAAATCTCGACGCGACTCTGCCGCTTCAACTTCGCCGTGGTTGGAAAGAGAAGACGTGCCGGACCGCAAGAGCTGTCCTGCTATGTGATTTCCCGCTCGAGTGTTTGGCAACGACTCGGTGAGTTCAATGATGTTTGCAGCAAACTCCAGCAGCCTGTCTTCGAGATTGTATGCGGGCTTGCGCTTGGAGCCGTACTCCCCGTCAGAAAGCTCAGCGACACGCCAGCTTCCAAGTTCGGTGTTGGGCGTTCGGCGTTGGGCGTTCTGCGTTCTGATTTTCATAAAACCACCGGCTTCCCCTCGGTCATCACTAGGATCTTCTCCGCGACGCCATGCGTGCGCGCAGCGGCGAGGAGCCGTTGCGGCGGTTCATGCAACGGCTCAAAACCGAGGCGAAAGGTCCCATAGTGCATTGGGATCAATGTCTCAGCGCCTAGCTCGAGAAATGCCTTCACTGCTTCCTCGGGATTCATGTGAACTTCGCGTCCCGTAGGCGCTTCGTAAGCGCCAATTGGAAGTAGGGCGACCTCGATGTTGTAGCGCTCGCCGATTTCCTTGAACCCGGGAAAGTAAGCGCTGTCGCCACAGTGAAAGATCGTGCGCCCATTAGATGCGATCACAAACCCGCCGAAATCGCGATGCAAATCCGCAAGGAACCGTGCGCCCCAGTGATGACATGGCGTGAGCGAAATCTTCAGCGGCCCGAGCTCAATGGTCTGCCAGTAATCAAGCTCGTGCACGATGCGAAAACCGAGATCATGCACGAGGTTCCCTACCCCCATGGGAACAACAATCGGTTGATTCGCGGCAACGCGCCGCAGCGTGCGCCGGTCGAGATGGTCAAAGTGCGCATGAGTAACGAGAACAAAATCAATTGCAGGTAAATGATGAATTTCGAACCCTGGCTGCTTCAACCGCTTGATTACCTTGAGCCATTTCGACCAGATCGGATCGATCAGGATGTTTACCTCGTGAGTCTGAACGAGAAACGATGCGTGGCCGATCCACGTGATGCATATCTCGCCTTCACGGACTTTGGGAAATTGTGGAGCCGCCGGACGATCGGCGCGCTTCACAAAGAGCGAAGGAATCAGGACGCTGGTCAGAAAGTTGCGCTTGTGCCAGTCAGCGTGTGGACGCAGCCGAACGCGTGTCGATCGTTTGGCAACGGCACCGTCATTCGACGGTTGGCGAACAACATTCCGCCGGCTCTTCTTGGGAAAACGAATTGGCACAGCGTCAACACGATATGAGTCCGAGTACAACGAAGCAAAGCCTTTCGTATGACAGGCAAGCGGCAAGCCTGCCCTATAGGAAAGTTGATTGCAGCCGAATTCCGCGTTGAGTTGTGTGCGTATGCGAAGCTGGAAAACCTTAGTTCCGCTGCTCTTGATCTGTTCAGCCACACTGGCATCCGAATCGCGGCTGCCATTCAGCACGATTTTTAAAGGCCAGGATCAGTTCAACCGGCTCGTCGCAAAGGCCAAGGCGGGAAATTGGAAAGCCCTGCCTATCGGAGAGCGCACAGCGGCAGTCGGACAAGCTTTGGTAGGAACACGCTACAAGCATTTCACCTTGGAAATCGACAATCGAATTGAGTCTCCGTCGGTGAATTTCCAGGGCGTGGATTGCTGGACCTTTTTCGAGATAGCGCTGGGCTTTGCACGAATGTTGAATGAGCCGGAGTCTAATTGGACTCCGGAACGCCTCTTGCATTACATCGAGCTGGACCGCTATCGCGGCGGCCAATGCACCGGCGAATATCTTTCGCGACTTCATTATCTGGAAGACTGGCTGCACGATAATGATCGGCGCGGTCTGGTAGAAGATCTGACGCGCGATCTCGGCGGACGCAGTGTTCCGCATTCCGCGCGCGAAATGAGCACTGGCTGGCGACATTATCGTTACCTTGCCGCGAACCGCTCGCTGCTCGGACCGCTCGGGCGGATGGAAGCCAATGTTTCCTCGCAACCGCTCTACGAAATTCCAAAAAACCAGGTCGCCAAAATTGAACCGAAACTACGCAGTGGCGATATCATTGGAGTTATTTCGCGGGAGCGAAATGGCCTCCATTCGACTGCGCACGTGGGGCTCGCATTGCGCACAAGCGGCGGTGTGTTGCACTTCATGCACGCTTCGTCTCCGAGCAACTACGGGCGCGTCGTAGTGGACGACGAGCTTTCGAAATATCTGTATCGCTACGGCTCGGACAGCGGAATCCTCGTCGCGCGACCGCTGCGATAAACACTTAAATTCTGTTTGTTTCGGCGCTTGCTTATCACGCCGACCCATCGTCAAGATCGACCGCCACAGAATGAAAATTTTCAAGCCTTTGTTCTCGATCTCGCTGTTGTTTGTGTCGGTAGCGCTTTGTTTCGCCGACACGAAAATCCGCATCGGCCATTTTCCAAACATCACGCACGCGCAAGGAGTAGTAGCACATGCACTCTCCCGCCAAGGTAAAGGTTGGTTTGAACAACGGCTTGGACCAGAAACCAAAATCGAGTGGTTCGTTTACAACGCCGGGCCAAGCGCGATGGAGGCGATTTTCGCGAAGTCGATCGATTTGACTTATGTAGGCTCCGGGCCAGCACTGAACGCCTACACGAAGTCCAATGGTGGAGAAATTCGTTTGATTTCAGGTGCCGCGAATGGCGGCGCGGGATTAGTCGTGCAGCCAGAGGAAAACCTGAGAACGCCGACAGACTTCCGAGGCAAAAAAATCGCCACGCCGCAATTGGGCAACACCCAGGACATTTCATGCCGGGCGTGGTTGAGAGAGGGCGGACTAAAAATCACCCAACTTGGCGGTGATGCCCTCGTTTTACCTACGGCTAATCCCGATCAACTGGGACTCTTCAAGCAAAAGAGAGTGGATGCCGTTTGGACGGTAGAGCCATGGCTTTCGCGAT
Source organism: Candidatus Udaeobacter sp. (assembly GCA_036269155.1). GTDB lineage: Bacteria > Verrucomicrobiota > Verrucomicrobiia > Chthoniobacterales > UBA10450 > Udaeobacter. Next base: position 3,335 of record DATASP010000074.1, on the reverse strand, counting down.
TGGAGCAGGAAGCCTCCGGTAGAGTAATCGTAGAAGAGAGAGATGTCCCCACTACTGTGTTGGTCTCGAGCGTCAAGTTCCTGAATGAGAAACGCGATCTGGCGAAGAAATTTGCCCAAGCGCATGCCGAGCTGACTGACTGGATCATTAAAAATCCGGAGGAAGCCCAACGCTTGATCAAAGCCGAACTGCTCGAAGAAACGAGGAGTGACATGAGCCCACAAGTAATCGCGGCGGCATGGAAGCGCATTGTGTTTACGGCGGAAACGCCGCGGGCTGCGGTGGAAAAATTCATGCAGAACTCGGTCAGCGCCGGTTTCATCAAAACAGCGCCTGATCTTTCCAAGCTGTTCGAAAGTCCCTGATGTCACTGCAAGAAGAGCTCCGGGGTCCACCACCCGCCAAGCTGGTCGTGGATCATGTCTCCAAATCGTTTCGGCAAAAGCGACAGACCGTGCAGGCGCTGGATGATGTCTCGCTCGAAGTCGCGGAAGGGGAATTCATCGTCATCGTCGGGCCGAGCGGGTGCGGGAAGTCAACCTTACTCGATATCATCGCTGGATTGGAAAAACCGGACCGCGGCCAGGTGTTGGCAGACAGTCAACCTGTGCTGGCGCCGGGGCGGCATCGGCTGGTCATGTTTCAGGAATCGGCGCTATTCCCGTGGTTAAATGCATTCGGAAATGTCATGTTCGGTTTGAAGCTGAAACCCGGTTTGCAGAATCGGGAGCGACGCGAGGTTGCAAAATTCTTTCTTCATCTGGTCGGCCTCGAAAAGTTTATGGAAGCCAACGTGCACGAGCTCTCTGGCGGCATGAAACAACGCGTGGCGCTCGCCCGAGCACTCGCGCCGAACCCGCGGGTCCTGCTCATGGACGAACCGTTCGCCGCGCTTGACGCCATGACACGCGAACAACTTTACGGCGACATCCAACAGATTTGGCAAAAGCGCCGCAAGACAATCATCTTCGTCACCCACAATGTGCGTGAGGCGGCGTGCCTCGCCGATCGCGTTGTGATTATGTCGCCCACGCCGGGACGCATTCGCGACATCTTTGAAGTGGACCTGCCGCGTCCGCGCGATTTCAACAGCATCGAAATCGCCCAACATGCGTCGCGATTGACGGCGGCACTGAAAGGTTACCTGTCGCCGGAGCCGGTAGTGAGCGTGGAATGAGAAGAATCTTGCTCGCACTTTTGTTTTTTATCGCGCTGGTCGCGATTTGGGCGGCCTTGGTGCACGCAGAAATTTGGTCGCCAGTCCTGCTGCCTTCTCCCCGCAGCGTTTGGGATTATCTGGTCAACGCCGCACGCGATGGCAGCCTGTTCAGCGCGTCGAGTGTCACGTTGCGGCGTCTGATCCTCGGATATTTCGTCGGGCTCGCCATTGGCCTTCCCCTCGGGTTGTTGACCGCGTCGCTGACATTTGCCGAAGACACGATCGGGGTGCTTGCTCTCGGCCTGCAAACGTTGCCGAGCGTTTGCTGGGTCCCGCTCGCGCTGCTCTGGTTCGGACAAACCGAGAGCGCGATGCTCTTCATCGTCATTATGGGAACAGTCTGGTCAGTAGTGATCGCCACTGACACGGGTGTGCGCACCATTCCACCGATCTTTGCGCGTGCGGCGCGGACGATGGGCTCGAGGCCGTTCCATCGTTGGGTGCACGTTATCTTGCCGGCATCACTGCCTTATTTGATCAGTGGAATGAAACAGGGCTGGGCGTTTGCCTGGCGTTCATTGATGGCGGCAGAAATTTATGTCACGATTTTGACCGGGTTTGGTCTTGGCCATCTGCTTCATTACGGTCGCGAATTAAACGCAATGGACCAGGTCATCGGCATCATGCTGGTGATCGTCGTCATCGGTTTGCTGGCGGACAAAATTTTATTCTCGCCGTGGGAACGCTTTTTGCATCGCCGTTGGGGAACCGGCCGCACATGAGCATTATCTAGCGCGCGACGCTTTTGAAGTGCGAGGCATGCCAAACCGGAATTAAGTCGGCCCGCTGCAGGGCGAGTCAGTAGCCGAAACGGACGTCTAGTTTTGCTAGCGCACTGGCGGCAAATGCTTGGTCTTCCGCCGAAAGATATTCCCGATAACCTCCCACCTTTCCCCGGCGCACCTTGAACGATTCAGGATCGCGCACATCGCCTGGGCGCAGGATTTTCGAATCAAAGGCACCGGCCGCTTCCAGTTTTTGCATGTTCTCGAATCGAGAGAACTCCAACGCCTCTTGAAAGACGGTCATGTCCGGCGAGGATTCGCCGAGCACCGTAAGTAAGTCTCGAAAATATTCTGCCGGCGAGGCGCGGAGCGCTTCATATCGAATTACGATGAAATCGTCGCGACCGGAGAACTCTTCAATCCAATCATTCATCGTGTTTACGATGGCGTGCACGCCGAATCTTCTGTCGCGGAGCATCTCGCTGGCGCTCTTTCGTCTTAGTTCGACCGGGGCATGCGGATCGCGCCTCGTTAACTGGAGGTAAAGAGAAACGAAACAATCGCGTGGGTCTCGTGCGAGAAGAATTATCTTTGCCCGGCCAAGCTCTCTTCGTGGGACCAGATATTTGCCGCGCAATCTGTCCCAGAGATCGCCCTTGGTCCTGTGCTCGAACAGATCATGAGAAAATATGAATCGGGGGAGACCTGGTTGGTTGTAACGCCCTGGTCGGAGAGTGAATTCCAGACCGTGCCGTTTGCAAAAATAAGCGCACAGAAATGCGCGAATCCACGTGCGTCCGCTTTTAGGCACCGAAAGAATGATGACTTCCCCGCCAGACAGTGCGCTGGCACGGCTGCTAAAATTGCGCCGGGTCCATCGCGAAGCTGGATGCCAAAATCGAGAGCGCGAGGCGGACTTATCCGTGGCAGGAAATCCGGAAAGCGCTCGGGCCGGACTCTCCTTGTAAACGGCTGGCTCTTCCGAGGGGGTCCCGGCCAAAGATTGAGATGTTATTTCGATCGCCATTCAGGTCGCGCGGCAGAACGCTACGGCTATTGCATCAGAACGCAAAAGGGGGTAATTGTTCAAGCATAATTATTGGGGGCGTACTGGCTTCGACTCATCGTTGGAAGCGCAGGCGGCATGTCGAGGATGGTTCGTTGGCCTCGTTAAAAACCGAACCAAAACAAATAAACGCAGATTACCAAGATCTCGCTCTCGCGGCTTAATTGACCGTGACGTTTGACGCTGGACGCCTGCTACGGCGCCAAACGTGGACAGCAGGCTAATCAAACGGCGGAGCGACCGCGCCGGATGGTGAAGGAAATTCGTGGACGCTCGGGAGCCGGTAGTGCGTCGGCGCATGGCTTGGCTCCTCAGAATTTATCGC
>DATASP010000073.1:0-6677 GCA_036269155.1 Candidatus Udaeobacter sp. | reverse complement strand
TAATGGCTACTGGTTTCCGGCGTGGGGTTACAGCCAGTCGGCGCAATATTATGCCTACGACGGACCGATCTATGTTGGTCAACGTGCCGAGCCACCGGACCGGGTGATCGCGGACGTGCAAGGCGTGCTACAGCAAATGGGTTATTACAAGGGTGAGGTGGATGGATTGCTCGGGCCGATGACGCGCGAGGCGCTCACCGGCTATCAGGCCGACCAGGGACTCACCCAGACAGCGGCGATCGACGAGCCGACGCTCGATGCCCTCGGGATGAGCTAATAAGAAATTAGTAGGTTAGATTTGAGAAGCCGCCGGGGCGCACTAATGCCCTGGCGGCTTTTCTGTTTAGTATTGCCAGCAAGCGTTCGCTATAGCCCTCCTTGCGAAGTTTGTCGTAATCGATACGGCCATCCTTCTCAGCCTTAAAGGATGGAGAGTAACGCTCCGTCGTGGTCTCGGGACATTGGGTCGCCTCTCCTTTGTAGGGAGAGGGGGAGGGTCTAAAGGGGCAACTGATGACTGCGGACGGCAATCTCCTCACCTCAATCCTCTCCCCTTCACCAAGGGGAGAGGCGGACGACGAACCTAGATGCGTCCGCGTCGCACTCTTTTCATTGTCAGGCCCTTTTTCGCAACTCGAGCTGCCAGTCGCAATCAGCGGCGGATCTCGGCGGGGACTATCTGGCGACGCAATTAGATTGCGTCCTGGTGTTCAAGCACAATAAGCTGCTCGTATGAGCACAGCATTCCAAGTCACTGGCACCAACTCAGCAGCGCTCTTTACGCTCAAAGTCCACCGAGGCGAAGGTATGGTCTTGCTGGCTATGAACTGGAAAGCCGGCACGCCATCCAAAGACTTCGTCGGCTTCGCCATCGAGTATAAGGAGCCCGGAGGCAATCGCTTCTATTCCCTGAATAACCGCATCGGCTTCCCCGACAGCAGCGGCAACGTCAATCCGAAGCAGCTCTCCACTCGGCTTTCCCCGATTCAGAAGTTCCGTTGGGTACACTTCCCGCGCTTCGCGGATCTGCCCGGGGCCTTCGTCTATCGCGTCACCCCCGTGTTCATGAACAGCCTCGATCAACTCAGCTATGGCGAGTTTCAGGAGGCAGCGATCGAACTCCATCGCGAAACGTATCCCGGACAACTCAATGTCACCTTCACCCGCGGCTTTGTGGTCTCCCAAGCCTTCGTAGATCGCTATGGCGGCGATGATCCTGATGCGGCCCTCGCAACCCTGCTTCCGGCAAAGGCTGACGAAGGCCTTAGCTTCACTCCCACGCATCCCAAAGCCGCCGAAGCCTTTGACTGGATGGGTTTCGAAGCGCGCCTCTCCATTCTCGACGTCCTCGATCAAGCCATCGCCGATCCCCTGGCGCAGGTTCGCGTCGTCGCGTACGATCTCAACGAGCCCGAAATCGTCACGCGGCTCGAGCACCTCGGTAACCGCCTCAAAGTCATCATCGATAACAGCGGCGATCATGGGAAGCCCGATTCAGCAGAGAACGTGGCCGAGCAACGCCTTATCGTCTCCGCAGGGCCGGCCAACGTCAAACGTCAGAGCATGGGCGGCCTTCAACATAACAAAACCATTGTGGTCGAGAGTCCTACTTTGAAAGCCGGCGTCTGCGGATCCACCAACCTTTCATGGCGAGGCTTCTTTGTGCAGAACAACAACGCGGTCATCCTCCAGGGCGACAGCGCAGTCCGCCTGCTCACGGACGCCTTCGATAACTACTGGAATCACCAAACTCCCGGCACCTTTGGCAAGACTGCCTCCGCGGTGTGGAATCCCATCGACCTGCCGGGCATCGACGCGCAAATCGCCTTCTCCCCCCACCTGAAGAAAAACGCCCTGATTCCCGCCATCGCCGATGACATGGCCGGCACGACGTCCAGCCTCTTATTCTCGCTCGCCTTTCTCTACATGACCCCAGGAGCCATTAGAGACGCCATCAAACAACTCCAGGAGGAAAACCGCATCTTCAGCTACGGAATCTCCGATGCCGGCGTAAAAGGCCTCGAACTCACCAAGCCCGACGGCACCGTCAGCGTCATTGGTACCGCTGCCCTAAGAAAGAACCTGCCCGAACCCTTCAAGACCGAAACCTCTGGAGGCAACGGCGCGCTCATGCATCACAAGTTCGTTGTGATCGACTTCGACCTGCCCTCGGCCCGCGTTTACCTCGGCTCTTTCAACTTCTCCGCTGCCGCTGACACCTCCAATGGCGAGAACCTGCTCCTGATTCGCGATCGCCGGATCGCTACCGCCTATATGATCGAAGCCCTCCGCATCTTCGATCACTACCATTTCCGCGTCGTCCAGGCCGACGCCACGAAAGCGCGCAAGAAGCTGCTGCTCATTAAGCCCCCACGCAAAACCGGCGAAGTCGCGTGGTGGGAGGAAGACTATCTGGTCGCCTTGAAGATCCGCGATCGCGAACTATTCGCGTGACCCGCAGGCTCCTCCTTCGTCGTCAGCTCTTCGGTTTGCTTGGTCTGGAGTCGTAACTGACCGCACGCCGCGGCAATGTCGTGGCCTTTCTCGCGGCGCAAGGTTGCGATCACACCGCGCTCGCGCAGGATCGACTGAAATCTTTCCTGCCGCGCGCGCGGAGGGCGTGACCATTCCAGGCCTTCGACGGTGTTGTATGGGATGAGATTGATCTTGGCCGACAGACGCCGAGCGATTTTGGCTAGCCCGCGTGCCTGCTCGTCGGTGTCGTTGACGCCGGCGATCAGGATGTACTCGAACGTCAGTCTTCCTTTTTCCGCGACGTAGTAATCGCAAGCTTCCAGTAGGATTTTTAGTGGATATTTGCGATTAACCGGCATGATCTGGCTGCGCACTTCGTCGGTTGCGCCGTGAAGTGAAAGGGCGAGACGAAACTGGGTGGACTCCTCGGCCAGTTCGCGAATTTGCGGCGCGAGTCCGCTAGTGGAAACGGTGATGTGGCGGGCGCCGATGCCGAGGCCCCACGGCGCGTTTATTATCCGAATCGCGCGCAGAAGATTCTTCAGGTTCGCCAGCGGCTCGCCCATGCCCATGAAGACGACGTTATCGATTTTTTCTCCGGTCTTCTGTTCAACGGCGATGAGCTGTTGGACGATCTCCCCAGCATCGAGATTGCGCGTCCAGCCGTCCAGTCCGCTTGCGCAAAATTTGCAGCCATAGGCGCAGCCGACCTGGCTCGAGACGCAAATTGTCCGGCGATCTGAGGGTTGGCCATAAAGTGCGGGCGACGCTGGAATGAGGACCGACTCGATCAGGTTTTGGTCGCGCAACCGGAAAAGAAATTTCTGCGTCGTGTCTTTCGAGCCAAGAACGCGGACAACTTCTGTATTTGGTGTGTCGAATTCCGCTGCGAGCTCAGCGCGCAGCTCGTTAGGCAAATCCGTCATCGTGTCGAAAGAGGCGACGCGCTTTTTGAAGATCCAGTCGGTGATCTGCTTCGCGCGATAGGAAGGTGCGCCGCGTTTTTCTAGAAAAGCCGCCAGTTCTTCCAAGACGATTCCGGTGAGCGAAGGCTTCACGCGGGAATCTACCGCGTAAAGTTAGAAGTAAGAATTAAAAAGGAAGAAGTGGAGATTGGGAGCGCGGGCGCCTCGCCCGTAGTGTCACGCGCCTCGCGGGACACTCAATCAGCCGGAAAGTGGAAAAGTTAACCAGGAATGGAGGAAAAACGCGGGACCGAAAGCCGGTGGAGATACGATTCATAGAGGAAAGGAAGGAATAATGAGGATACTGACATTAACAGTGATATTGGGGTTACCGCTGATGGCGTTAGGCCAGACAACGGAGCCACAACAGACGCAGGGGCAAACGAAGGAAACAGAGGCGACAGCGCCGACGAAAACAAAGAAAATGCGCCCTGAACAGGAGCAGGAGGCGACTAAACCGCAGGCAAAACCTGAGACCGGTACAAACGTACAGGGACAAACAAAAATTAAGGGTCGGGCTCCGGATGTAAACAAGAGTGAATCTGGCGCGCGTTCGAGCACAAGCACGGGCCAGACGAACGTGAGCGGCATGAGCAAGACGACGACAGTGAACAAGCAAGAGTTCAGGTCGCGTCACAGCGAAGTGTTCAGTCTTGGGCGGCATCCGAAAGAGTTCTTCGTCCAACGATTCGGGGCGAGCCATTTCCGGTTGATCGGAAACACATACTTCGTGTTCGTGGATGGCTGCTGGGTCGCAGTTGACGTGGACGGCTTTGTATATACGGAACGGGTGCTCTGCGCGGGCGATCCGGACTTTGTTGAAATTGAATAGCGCAGCCTCTGCGCGGAATAAAAGCGCTCCGTTGAAAATGCGGAGCGCTTTTTTTTTGGCGTCGACCCATTCTCCCCACGCCGTGTTGCGGATTGGTTTTTCTGGGCGATAGTTCAAGGTCTTCGAAGCCCGAAGTACGAAGGAGGAAAGTCAGCCTCCGGTGCGCGCCAAAGCCCGCGCGACGTTGGTGTAGTGCAGAAGTAATAATCACAATTATGAATGCCGATCTCATTAAAGCCGCCTCCGAAGTAATCACTAATCAGCAAATTCTGGTGAACATGGTCTCACGCCGCGTGCGACAACTTTCGCTCGGTCATCGTCCCCTTGTGGAACATGCTCCGGGCCTCCGTGAAGCGGATATCGCGTTAACCGAGATCGCTAACGGAAAACTGACGTTCGAGTCGACCCTCGGTGAGAATGGAACCGCTGAGGCTCCCGCCCGGGTCGTGCTGTTCCCCGCTGTCGCGCCGAGCAAAAAAGTTAAAAAAGCTGCTTAGAACGAAGACTTGTTCCGAGAAGGCGAGCCCGCTTTTCGTTGACGTTCAGCCTGGCTACTCCAAGTGTTGAGGCACGCCGGCGATCTAATTATTCCTCGACTGCGCCGCTTATTTTTTGCAGGTGCTGCCGAAACGTATAACTCGAATCCGCTGCTCGTTTCTCCAGATACTTTGTAAACGACAATTGTTCCCGCAGCGAGCGTCCCCCTTTGATCGCCTCCGCCTGGTGCCGTTCCCGGTCCCAGATTTCGTGCGCAATGCGAAGCAGCTCATCGACATCCTTAGCCGCAGCAAATAAAGAGCCGTCGTCGTCGGCGAAGACAACATCGCTGGCTTCGACCAGGAAGTTACCGAAGCGTGCGGAGCGCAAAGCCGAGGGATCACGAGGGTCGAGCCGTTGTGGGCCGGAAGGACAGACTCCATAACTGAAAATGGGCAGACGAATTCGCCGGAGCTCTGGCGTATCGCGATGCGCGCCCCAAACTATAATTCCAGCCAAACCGCAGTGTTCCGCCTCGAGCGCGGTTAAATCGCCGATGCAGCCTTCATCCAGGCGGCCGCCGTTATCGATTACCAAAACCTGGCTGGGTTGCGCGCCCTCCATCGCTTCCAGAAAAACGTCGACGCTTCCAAAATGTCTGACAGGCAGCACCGGGCCCGCGAGACGTTGATTAGGCGTCACCGGCCGAATGCCAGGCGGACTGATCCGGAGCGGAATTTTCAACCGCAGACCCGCATCGGCGATGAGCGGAGTGGAAAGTTCGGCAAAAGCGCGAGATAGCAATTCCGCTTCCATGCTGTGACCTTGCTCGTGGTCGGCTGCCTTTGCAAAAGCGAGAAAAGCGCGCCAACAGCGCAATTACAAAGGAGAATTAGGAGCGAAGCGACGAAAAACTCATAAGAAAAAATTAAGAATTGAAGCGATCAAACCGAACCTCTTAATTGAAACTCGCTCGTTGCCCCCACTGGCTCGGTTCTTCCTTCATCCCTCTAACTCTCTGTTCGCTTTCGCGTTGACGAACGTGTTAGCCTCTGCGGCTTAACCCAAATAAAACTATGTTACACTTCATTTGGTACATCATTGTCGGTTTCATCGTCGGGTTGATCGCACGCGCAATTATGCCCGGCGCGCAGCATCTCGGTTTCATAATGACGACGCTGATCGGTATCGGTGGCTCTATCGTCGGCGGGTTGATTGCACGGCTGTTTTCTAAACCTGAACCGGGTGCGACGTTTCATCCTGCGGGTTTCATTATGTCGATCATCGGTGCGATCATTTTGCTCTTTATCTGGATAAAATTGGTTGGCTGACGAAGGCACAGGTTCAACGGCGTCACCCAAACGTTCGAACGCTCTGACGAAAGCTTTTTCGTGAGAACGTCAGCGAGGGCCGTCTTTCTTTCTGTTTTTGTCTTGCCCACGCTCTAACCTGCTCCCATAATTTGTTTATCGTCCGGCGGACACATGCGTAAGTGCGTCGCCCAGAAAACCAAACATAAATAACGGAGGAAAAAAAACTATGGGATTACTCGATTCAATATTAGGTGCAATGAGTGGCAAAGGTGATGCTTCTGGCCAAGCAGCCCCGCTCATAGGAGTTCTTAGTGGTCTCCTCGCGCAGAGCGGAGGATTACAAGGCCTGGCTAATAAATTTTCACAGAGCGGCCAGGGTGATACGTTCTCGTCCTGGGTTGGCGTGGGCGAAAACCAGTCGATTTCTGCGAATCAAATCCAAAACGTGCTTGGTTCCGAGCAGGTCAATGCACTTGCTGCAAAGATGGGAGTGGATCCCGCGCAAGCCTCGAACTTTCTGGCCCAATACCTGCCAAATATTGTGGACAAACTAACGCCGGCTGGACAAGTGGACCCCAACGCGGACCACCAGGAAGGTTTGGCTGCGTTGCTTCC
>DATASP010000072.1:0-7806 GCA_036269155.1 Candidatus Udaeobacter sp. | reverse complement strand
GACGTGATCTGTGAATCGTTCCGCCTTCGCCGAGGCTACGGACGCGACGAGTGAATCGTTACATCGAAGGCGGGTGAAAACATTCACTTACTGCGGAGCGATCGCTGGCCGTTGCTTTCTCAAAATGTATTTCTGAATTTTGCCGGTCGCAGTTTTGGGTAGTTCCTTGACAAAAGTCACGCTGTGTGGCGCCTTGAAGTGCGCGAGGTTCGCGCGCGCGAACTCGCGCAGTTCGCGCTCATCGGCCTGCGCCCCTTCGTGGAGAACAACAAACGCGTGCGGCGCTTCGCCCCATTTTTCATGTGGGAACCCGACGATCGCCACTTCCTGCACGGCCGGGTGTCGCAAAAGCACGCCTTCAACTTCAACAGAAGAAATGTTTTCGCCGCCGCTTATAATGACGTCTTTCAGGCGGTCGCGAATTTCGACATAACCATCCGGATGCACGACCGCGGCATCGCCGGTATGAAACCATCCGCCGCGTAAAGCCTTCTCGGTCGCTTCCGGGTCATTGTAGTAGCCGGCCATTATCACGTTACCGCGCGCGATGATTTCACCCTGAGTAACGCCATCATGCGGCACGTCGTTGCCGTGCGTGTCCACTACACGCAACTCACCCGATGTAATTAACTCCACGCCCTGGCGCGCTTTGATCGCGGCCCGTTCGCTGATCGAGAGTGGCGCATGTTCCGCGCGCGACTCGCACACGGTGATGAACGGCGCCGTCTCGGTTAGTCCGTAAACGTGGGTGATGGTCCAGCCCAGATCTTCCTCAAGTCGTTGAATGGTTGAAGCTGCGGGCGGTGCACCAGCCGTGATAACGTGGATTCCTTTCGGCGCGAGGCGACGGATATTTTCCGGCGCGTTTGCTAATGCAATCAAAACCGTCGGGGCCGCGCACAGTGTTGTGACTTTCTCGGTCTTCATCAATTCGCAGACAGCGCGTGGCTCGCATTTGCGCAGGCAGATGTGAGCCGCTCCGGCGGCAGTCACTGTCCAAACGAAAGTCCAGCCGTTGGCATGAAACATTGGCAGCGTCCATAGATAACGATCAGCACAGGTCATTCGAGCGTAGAGAAGCGTTCCGATAGAATTCATCCAGGCATTCCGATTGGTGATCATCACGCCCTTCGGCCGTGAGGTTGTGCCGCTGGTGTAATTGATTGTCAGTAGATCAGTCTCCTGAATGTCCGGACGCGCGAATTCAGCCGAGCTCGCGTCGAGCATTGCTTCATAGTCGAGCCAGTCCTCGTTTTGTCCGTTCAGCGCTACGAAGTGTTCAACCTTAGGAAGCTGTTCGCGAATGCTATCGATCGTTTCCAGGTAATCGCGGTCTGCGCAAACCATGCGCGAACCGCTATGATTGATCAGGTAAACAAAATCGTCGGCCGTGAGCCGATAGTTTAACGGCACCAGCACAGCGCCAGTTTGCGGGACGGCATAGAACGATTCGAGCTGCGCGTGAGTGTTCGGTGATAGATAGGCGACACGGTCCCCGGGGCCGATTCCCAGTTTCTGCAAAACCGCCGACCAACGATCACATCGATCGAGAAACTGCGCATAGGTCCAGCGTGAGTCGCCATCGATCACGGCGACGCGGTCGGGATAAATTTTTCGCGCGCGGCGAGCAAATTCGAGAGGCGTCAAGGGCGTTTCCATTGGTTTGATTGGAAATGGTTGCCAGTTTCTCCTTCGTTAACCAGCCTTCGCGCAAGGCTACGCCGGGTCAAGAAACTATGGCGCGACCGGTGAGAAGCTACATTATTGAGCGAGGAAGCCGCCATCGACCGGGAGCGTGTGTCCGGTGATGAAGCGCGCTTCGTCCGAGCAACAGAGAGATGCCTCGACTTTTATCGGTAAATGTCGGACTTCCGCGCGATATCGAGTGGAAGGGGCGCACTGTGCATACCGGGATCTGGAAAAATCCTGTGCCCGGTCGCTGTCGGGTTGGCCGGTTGAATCTAGATGGAGATGGTCAAGGCGATCTCGCCGGCCACGGAGGCGAGCAGCGGGCCGTCTTTGTTTACCAGATCGAATCGTATCGTTATTGGCAGGAACAACTGAAGCGGACCGATTTCGTTCACGGACAGTTCGGCGAGAATTTCACGATCGAAGGACTGGCCGACGACGCAGTATGCATCGGCGACCGTTATCAAATCGGCAGCGCGCTGTTCGAGGTCACCCAACCTCGCGTTACTTGCTATCGCGTCGGCATTCGGACTAACGAGGCTCGAATGCCCGCTCTGCTGACATCCAGCGGCCGACCAGGATTTTACTTCCGTGTCTTGCAAGAAGGCGAGGTCGGCACCGGCGACGAAATCGTGAAGGTGGGAGAAGCGAAGGAGCGAATGACCGTCGCAGAAATCAATGCGCTGCTCTATTCGCCAAACCATCCGCGCTATCAACTGGAACGCGCATTGCGCATCGAGGCGCTTTCTCCGGGATGGCGGTTGTCGTTCGAGGCGTTACTGCAAAACCAAACAGCTGGCGGTGGAAGTGGAAATGCGGGACTCATCCTACCACAAGCTGCCCATCCGGCCGCGCCCGGATTTCGGTTGCTCATGGTAACAGAGATAAGTCATGAATCGGCGGACGTCATCTCGCTCACGATGCGAAGCGCTGACGGCAAACCGCTGCCAACCGCTCTGCCAGGTCAATACGTGGTCTTACGTCTTCAACCGAACGCAGGCGCACCGCCACTTTTTCGCTGTTACTCGCTTTCGAACGCGCCTTCAGCACAGCGTTATCGAGTCAGTGTAAAGATTGAGCCGAACGGGACTGCTGGAACGTACCTGCGTGCCCATGTCCGCGTGGGCGACGTTCTCGATGTCAGTTCGCCACGCGGAAGTTTCATTCTGCAATCCGGCGAGCGCCCAGTGGTGCTGCTCAGTGCGGGAATTGGGGCGACGCCGGTTCTCGCAATGCTGTACGTGCTCGCTGCTGCCCGTTCGACACGCCAGGTTTTGTGGGTGCACTCGGCTCGGGATGGGCAACATCATCCATTCGCCGCCGAAGTCCGCAATCTCATGCGCTCGATTCCGCACGGCCGCTGCTTTGTTTGCTACAGCAGGCCGGGCTCTCACGACAAAATGGGCGAAAATTTCGACGCGACTGGTCATCTGTCCCGATCGGTCTTCGATCAGTTCGGCATTTCACGGGATGCGGATGTCTATCTCTGCGGACCGACTCGCTTTATGTCAGACATGAAAGAAGCGCTCGCTAACTTGGGCGTGACGCCACAGCAAATTCACGTCGAAATGTTCAATGGTAGCGAGTCGATCACGCCTGGGATTATCGGCGCAGCGAAACGAGCTCCGCATCTGCCTAACGACGACGCCAACACTGGGCCGGTAGTTTCTTTCGCGCGCAGCGGCATTGCCTCACACTGGAACGCGTCAGCCTATAACAGCATCCTGGAACTGGCCGAGGCGTGCGACGTTCCGGTTCGCTGGTCTTGCCGGACCGGTGTTTGTCACACCTGTGAGAGCGGATTGATTTCGGGATCGGTCGTCTATGAACCGCAGCCACTCGACAATCCGGCCGACGGCAACGTTCTCGTTTGCTGCTCAAAACCGACTCGCGACGTGGTCATAGATTTGTGAAGCCTGACCGAGATTCAATCTTCTGGAGGTGCATCCATCCTCACGGTCGTTTGTGTATAGTCTTGGGCGACTGCCATCGGATGCTGCTGGAGACATCTGGTCGCAAGTGAAGAATCAGAGCGACAAATATTAGCCCCAAGCTGAGGCGCGGAGCGAAGAATGCAACGAGCATAGCGGTCGTGAACGTCGCAAGGACAACGAGCGATCGGCGCCTGGCGATACGTCGTATGCGCGCGGACACTTCGGTCGCGTCCGTGTGGGCCAGCACAGTTCTCTCGAACACGTTATAGGCAATGTCGATGCACACGAAGAGCCCGGCGTAAAACACGACTGCAGACGACGCAAGCCGGGTGCGTGCAACCCATGCAGTGGCAAAAGGCAGAAACGACACCATAAAGAGGTGAGCGAAGTTGATCCATATCAATCCCAGCGTCGGACGACCAACGAACCGCATCAGGTGATCGTGGTTGATCCAAATAATCGCGATGAACAGGTAGCTCACTGCATAGCTGATGGCCGTGGGCCATAGCGACCAAAGAATCGAGAATTCCGCCTTATCCGGTGCCTTGAGCTCCAGTACCATAATAGTAACGATCACGGCGAAGACCGCGTCTGAATATGCCGCCAGTCGTGCGGTTTCTTTTGATTCGGGCATAACGCTCCTTTGAATTAACGGATGTTTGCAAAGTTCGGTCGCAGGCGCGAAAGAATTTTCCATGAGCAAGATGACGTTCCGCAAGGTCGAGGTTGGTGGTCTGAAGGTATTTTATCGAGAAGCGGGTAGGACGGATGCACCCGCTCTCCTGTTACTTCACGGTTTTCCAACTTCGAGCCACATGTTTCGCGATTTGATTCCGATGCTTTCGGACCGTCTTCGCCTTGTCGCGCCGGACCTGCCCGGTTTCGGACAATCGGACATGCCCGACCGCAGCCGATTCACTTACACGTTCGATAACATCGCGAAGGTGATCGAACGGTTCACGGAAGTGATCGGTCTCAGCCGTTTCGCGATCTATGTGTTTGACTACGGCGCCCCGACTGGATTTCGCCTCGCGGTTAGTCATCCCGAGCGCATCACTGCGATTATTTCCCAGAACGGTAACGCCTATGAAGAAGGATTGAGTGAAGGTTGGAATCCCATTCAGAAATATTGGAAGGAACCTTCGCAAGCCAACCGCGGCGCGCTACGTGCGTTTCTGAAACCTGAGACAACATTCTGGCAGTACACGCACGGCGTCTCTGATCCGACTGCGGTTTCCCCGGATGGCTATTCGCTTGATAATTTTTACCTTGCCCGCTCGGGCGCCGACGAAATTCAGTTAGACCTCTTCGGCGATTACAAGAGCAACGTCGCGCTGTATCCGACGTTTCAAGAATACTTCCGCAAGCACAAGCCACCGTTCCTTGCAGTGTGGGGCAAGAACGATCCGTTTTTCCTGCCAGCAGGTGCCGAGGCGTTCAAACGCGACATTCCCGATGCGAAAGTCCATTTCTTCGACACGGGCCACTTCGCGCTCGAGACTCATGCCAGGGAAATCGCGGCAGTCATCCGCGACTTCCTTGCATGATGGACACACGCGCAAGGAGTAATATTGCGCACTTTAATTCCTCCCGCTGGAACGCGGATCAAGAATCGATCGTCAGAGACGCGATTTTGTCGCCGGCGATAGCGAAGTGGTAATCGAGAGAAATCGGGCTTCCGGGAAATGTTCCGGATATTTCGACGCTAACGACAGTCTCGTTGTCGCGTTCTTGTGAGCTCAGGGGTTTGAACTGGAAGTTGTATTTTTCGATCGTCGTTCTGACCCAATGTTCGATCTCGATCTTGCCGCGATGCGTTGCGTTCTCGTCGCGAACCACGGCGTCCTCATTAAAGCAAACGAGGATCGAATTCACATCATGCGCGTTGCTGGCATCGATATAACTGCGAATGGTGATCGGCAGATTCATTGTATGAAGGGTAGAAAAGACTCGGAAATCAGTAACGTGCGGCAAATATTCATCACCATGCGCACGATTTCGATAATTTTTGTCGCCCTTCTGTTGACCATTCACTACGCCCGGGCCGGGGAGGCGATCACTGTACGCGACGCAAAGATCGACGATGTCCAATTGCATTACCTCACGGCAGGGCAGGGGAGTGATGCGGTGATTTTGTTGCACGGGTTTGCGGAAACGTCGCGGATGTGGCGGCCGATCATTCCATTGCTGGCGCAGAAGTTTACGGTGATCGCGCCGGATTTGCCGGGCATCGGTGACTCATCGATCTCGGACAAGATCGACATGCTCACAGCGGCGAGAAAGATTCACGATCTGGCGCGTTCGTTAAAGATCGAGAAGGCGCGCGTGGTCGG
This sequence comes from Candidatus Udaeobacter sp., assembly GCA_036269155.1. Classification (GTDB taxonomy): domain Bacteria; phylum Verrucomicrobiota; class Verrucomicrobiia; order Chthoniobacterales; family UBA10450; genus Udaeobacter. The sequence continues at coordinate 1,850 of DATASP010000072.1, read as the reverse complement.
CCACGACATTGGACTGATGGTCGCGTATGCGTACGCGGCGCAATTCCCAAATGAGACTGAGAAGCTCGCGGTGATGGATGCGTTTCTCCCAGGCGTGCCTGGCTGGGAGGCGATCTACAACGCGCCAAACATCTGGCATTTTCGATTCAACGGTGAGTATCCGGAAAAATTAGTGCAGGGACGGGAGCGCACCTATTTCGAATATTTCTGGAACGTTTTCGCCGCCGACAAAGCGCGTTCGATTCCCGAAGCTGATCGCAAGGCCTATACTGAAGCGTACGCAAAGCCCGGACGAATGCGCGCGGCCTGGGCTTACTTCGTGTCGTGGCCGCAACTGGCGAAAGATTTCGCTCAACTGTCGCAAACCAAATTAACAATGCCGATATTGTCGATTGGGGGTGAGAAATCGTTAGGGAACGAGCTCGGTGCGCAGATGAAACTCGTTGCCGATCACGTCAACGTCATCGTTTTGCCGAATACGGGCCATTGGATTTTAGAAGAACGTCCGAAAGAAACAACCGATGCACTGTTGAGTTTTCTTTAGAATCGCAAATCCATACGCAGAATGGATGGAAAAGGTCAGCGACGAAGAGTATCAGAAGAAAAGCTGAAAGCTGATAGCTGAGAGTTGAGTGATTGAAGAGGCAACGCCCATCGGTGCAAGCTGCGCTAGCGTTAACGTCCACCGTCGAACGCCGAATTGAGAAGTTTTCCGATAGTCCAAGACTATCTCGCCCAGACGCACAAAGTCTTGCATCTTGCTGAGAGACGCCTGTTTATTGGTGTCTAACAGTTATGAGAAAAACCTTTCTTTCATTGATTTGGGTGGTCGTGGCCACCATGCCAACGTTAAGCGCTCAGCAGGCGTCGTCTGGCCAGACACCTGCGCAGCAAACTTCGAAACCCAAGGCACCACCGGTCCGGGCCTTTTCGCAGCCAAGTGTTCAACCGACGCAGTCGCACACAACAGCAAACAATGACCCCGAACAGAAAAATGGAATCGCTAACAATCCCGGGCACAAGAAAGCAGCCGGTAACAATCCAAGGAACGGAAAAACAACCAACGATAATCGCAACAGTTACGCGGAGGCTATGCGCCGCTACCAGCATGAACGGCACGACCATGACTGGTGGAAACAACACTACGTGATCATCGTGCTGGTCGGAGGCGGATATTATTATCAGGACTCGGGATACTGGTATCCGGCTTGGGGATACGATCCTAATTATGAGAGCTACGACTACGACGGACCGATCTACACCTATGGCAATCTGTTGCCTGACCAAGTCATCGTAAACGTGCAGAACGCGCTCAAAGCGCTCGGCTACTATGCTGGCGACGTGAACGGTTCGCTGGGAGTTAACACGCGCAATGCCCTTACCGCTTACCAGCAGGACTATGGATTGGATACCACCGGTGTCGTGGACGAGGCGACCGTGCGCGCGTTGGGACTGATCTAGAGCGATGGGCCTCGGAAGGGGGAGTTGAGCAAGAAGAAGGCGCTCGCCGCGGCGGGCGCCTCTACAACGCATCCGAATCGCTATTGATGATCGAACCTGTTAAGAGGGGAATGCGATTATGGCAATGCTGAGAAAGAAAGCGGCCATTCAAAAAGATCCGCCAGCGCGAGCTGATGCGTGCTGCCGCTCACGGTGAAGTGCGCTCATTTCTTGGCCGTTCGAAAGATGCAACGCTTGCGTTTACAGCGAGGATTGGCGTTAACAGCAAGCTGAAGGGAATTGGCGAAATGACGGAGTTATCGATCGACACAAAAACGCGCCGTGTTCGCATGCGCCTTGAATTAGTGGGCGAGGCCGAGCCAATTGAAGTCGAGATCACCAAATACAGT
>DATASP010000071.1:0-6564 GCA_036269155.1 Candidatus Udaeobacter sp. | reverse complement strand
AATTCCGCGATAATGTTCAGCCGCTGTGGTTCCGCCTCGAGTGTTTGCACGAAACGGTGCGGAGTGGCATCGCGTCGAATCGCCAATGCGCGCTCGCGAAAGTCCTTGGATGCGCGATCGGCTCGAAGTCGCGCTACGACTCCTCGTTTCGAATCGATAATTTCGGAGAGAATATTAGTCATCATCAGCTTTGATTTGTTTCTCGAATGAGCGCGTCCAGCTTCGACGCCGCGCGTCCGCTGTCGATGCTTTCGCGAGCGATGTTGGCTGCATGGCGAAGATCCGTGGCAACTCCCGCGAGATAGAGCGCTGCAGCAGCGTTGATGATGACTAAATCGCGCGCCGCAGCCAGGCTGCCGTTTTTTTCGCCAGCCAAAATTGCGCGGATTAGCCGGGCATTTTCAGTTGGGCCCTGCACGCTGCCTGCATTAAGGCATTGACGATGTAATCCGAAGTCCTCCGGCGAAATCGTAAACGTCTTCACGCCGGTGCGCGCGGAGCACGCCGCGACAAAAGTTTCGCCTGTGATTGTAACTTCATCGAGACCGTCAGCGCCGTAAACGACCCACGCGTGTTCGATGCCGAGAAGGACAAGAGCCGACGCCATCGGCTCAACAAGAGAACCCTTCGACACCCCGAGAAGTTGAAAGGGCGCTCGTGCAGGATTGGTTAGCGGACCGAGCAAATTGAATGTGGTAGGCACGCCAAGCTGCCGGCGCACGTTCGCGACGCGAGCTGTTGCCGAATGAAAGAGCGGCGCAAACATAAAGCAAACCCCGAACTCATTGAGGCACCGCTCCATGATTTCCGGAGACGCTGAAGTGTTAACGCTGAGTGCCTCGAGGACGTCGGCGCTGCCGCAATGCGATGTCGCAGCGCGCGCGCCGTGTTTCGCCACGGGTAAACCGGCGCCTGCGATAACGAAGCTTACGGCCGTTGAAACGTTAAACGTTTTGGCCGCACTCGACCCAGTCCCTGCAGTATCGATGTAATTGCGGTGGCGGAAATTCAAATGAATGGCGCGATCCCGCATCGCTTCGGCCATTCCTGCGAGTTCTTCGACGGTTTCGCCTTTAACCGCTAAAGCGATGAGCGCCGCCGCTATCTGCGCGTCTGTGGTGACAGGACTAAGCAGGCATTCAAGCAACTTTGCGGCTTCTGCGCGGCTGAGATGTTTGCGCTGCATCAGATGGAGTGTCGCGTCGCGCAATTCGAAATCGCCGGTATTAGTTCCCGCGTGGGAAAGTTGACCCACTCGCCGGTTGCTTTCGCTTTGCCGATTTGTTTTTGCTAATTGCATTCCGACTAGATTTGCTGCGCCATTGAAAGCGCTTTTGCCATCGCGCGCGCTTTGTTGACGGTCTCTTCGTATTCTGCGGCCGGGTCCGAATCAGCGACGATGCCTGCGCCCGCCTGCACATAGGCCGTGCCGTTTTTCAATACGGCGCAACGCAACGCGATGCACGAATCGATGTTGCCATCGAATCCGAAGTAGCCGATCGCCCCCGCGTAACAGCCGCGTCTGGTTTGTTCCAGTTCGCTAATGATTTGCATCGCGCGGATTTTCGGCGCGCCAGAGACGGTCCCGGCCGGAAACGTCGCCTTCACCAGATCGAATGCAGTGCAACCCCGGCGCAGACGCCCGGTCACGTTTGAAACAATGTGCATCACGTGGCTGTAGCGCTCGATCCCCATCATCTCGGTCACGCGCACTGAGCCGAACTCTGCAACGCGCCCGACATCATTGCGCGCGAGGTCCACGAGCATGATATGTTCCGCGCGCTCCTTCGGATCAGCGAGGAGTTCGGCGGCGTTTCGTTCGTCTTGCGCAGTAGTGAGACCACGAGGGCGTGTCCCAGCAATTGGACGAATCTCGACCGTGTCGCCGGTCAATCGGACGTGCATCTCAGGCGAGCTGCCAACAAGCGCGAAATCGTCGCCGAAGTTCAGACAAAACATGTACGGCGAAGGATTGATGAAACGAAGGCAGCGATAGAAATCGAGAGACCGGCCCGTGAAATTTGATTCGAAGCGTTGCGACAAAACCACCTGGAAAATATCGCCCGCGCGGATGTATTCCTTGGCCCGTTCAACCGCACGCTCAAACTCTTCACGACGGAAATTGCTGCGCGGCATCGGCTGTTTTTCATCCAGCGCAATCGGAACAAGCGGCAAATCCACCGGCGCGGCCAATTGTTGTAAAATGGAATCCACAGATTCCACGGCGCGTGCATAGACTTTTTCCGGCGGCCGATCGTCGAGAAAGGCGTTGACGACGATTTTCAAAGTGCGCAGCCGATGATCGAAGATGAGGACGTTACCGGTAAGCATGAAGAGCATATCGGGTAGTTTCAGGTCGTCCTTGCGTGCGGCCGGAACTTTTGGCTCGAACAACCGAATTACTTCGTAGCCGATGAAGCCGACGGCGCCGCCGGCGAACCGTGGCAGCTCTCGACGAGAAACAAATTGATGCCGCGCCATCAACTTGCGGAGCTCATCGAGAGGATCGCTGATCGTACTAAATCGTTCCTCAATCCCGTCTCGCACGAGGCGGATGTCGCGTCCGAAACTTGGAATAATTATTCGCGGCTCGAATCCGACGAACGAAAAACGGCCGGACACGTCATTTTTTTCCGTTGATTCAAAAAGGAAGCTGTAACCGCGGTGACTAAATTTTTTGAACGCCGAAACCGGTGTTTCGCAATCTCCAACGAGCTCAGCGAACACAGGAATAACATTGCCGTGTTTCGCGAGCTCGATGAATTCATCCAAAGTCGGTATGACTTGCGCTGTCATTTGTGTGGAACGTTTAACCCTCGGGCACTTCACATTGACGTGCTGATCGCCTCTCCCTTCTCAAGGGAGAGGGTAGGGTGAGGGTTTCCAGCTTTGACGGTCGCGCTGTTTCGGAACCCCTCACCTCAATTCTCTCCCCTTCTGGGAAGGGGAGAGGCGGAGAGAAAAGCCGCAATTTTGTCGGAGCTTTCATACGTGAAGCGAATAGCGACGCATTCCAGGTTTTGTTGGGAGGATGAGGAATCGCGCGAGGACGCTCTTACCATCTCGTGTAAGCACTGATTCGGGATGAAATTGCACTCCGTGCACCGGGAATTCGCGGTGACGCAGTGCCATGATTTCTCCGTCGTCGCTTTCGGCGGTGGCTTCAAGACACTCGGGAAATGAACATCGCTCGACGACGAGCGAATGGTACCGGCCGGCTTCAAACGGGTTCGCTAAATCTGAAAAAAGCGCGCTGCCGTCATGGCTGATCATGCCGGACTTTCCATGCATCAGACGCTCAGCGCGGACAACATTCCCGCCGTACGCTTCGGCGATGCATTGATGACCGAGGCAAACGCCGAGAACCGGAATCTGCTGACCGAAGCGCAAAATGACTTCCTTGCTGATACCAGCTTCGCGCGGCGTGCAGGGGCCAGGAGAAATGCAGATGTGTTGTGGAGCTAGCGCTGCGATTTCATCAATTGAGATTTCGTCGTTGCGTTTGACAACAATATCGCAGCCGAGCTCGCCGAAATACTGCGCGAGGTTGTAGGTAAACGAATCGTAGTTGTCGATCAGCAGAAGCATTTTTCGATTTCACAGATGTCATTCTGATCCCGCGATCGCGGGAGAAGAATCTCTGATCCTCTTCTGGACCAATCCCGCCTCAGAAATGACCAGAGATGTTTCGCTTCGCTCAACATGACAGCGGTATTACGTATTTTTCTTTTCCGACGCGGTGAGCTGGTGAATGGCGTGAACTTCTTCGATGAGCTGCGCGTATTGCGAAAGTGTCAGCGCCTGCGCGCTATCGGAAAGAGCAAGCTCCGGTTGATTGTGAACTTCGATCATGAGACCGTCCGCTCCCACCGCGATTCCGGCGCGGGCGAGCGGGGTGACCATGTACGCGGTACCGGTGCCGTGTGACGGATCGACGATTACCGGTAAATGCGAAATGCGTCGGATCGCGGGCACCGAGGCGAGGTCTAGTGTGTTACGCGTATGCTGCGCGAACGTGCGCACACCGCGTTCGCACAGGATCACATTATAATTGCCTTCAGCCATGATGTATTCCGCTGCGAGCAACCATTCCTCGAGCGTTGCAGCCATGCCCCGCTTCAAAAGCACAGGCAACCTGGATCGGCCCGCGCGTTTCAGAAGCGAGAAATTCTGCATGTTGCGAGCGCCGATTTGAATCACGTCGCCGAGTTTTTCAATGAGATCGACATGCGATTCCTCGACTGCTTCAGTTACAATCTTCAAGCTGAACTCTTCGCGGACGGCTGACATTATTTCCCACCCCTTATCGCCCAGGCCCTGGAACGTGTAAGGCGACGTTCGAGGTTTCCAAACACAGCCACGAAAAAAACGCGCACCACTTTGCTGGACAATTTTTGCAATAGCGAAGGCTTGCTCGCGACTCTCGATCGCGCAGGGCCCGGCAATGATTGCCAGCTCCGGGTCGCCAATCGTCGCGTCGCCGACGCGAACCACAGTCTTGTCCGGTCGCAGATCGAGCGTGATCAACTTGTACGGTTTCGTGACGCGGATGACGTCCGCAACACCGGTCAGATTTTCAAAACGCCGGCCATCGATCGGTCCTTCATTGCCTGTGATGCCGATCGCCGTTCGCGTCGCTCCCGGCATGGGATGCGCGCGGAAGCCGACTGCTTCAACAACGTTTACCACCGCATCGACCTCCGATGCCGTGGCGCTGGATTTCATTACGATTAACATTTGATCATAAGTGGTTGGACCATTTCGACAGACGCAGAGACAGATCTCCTGCTCGAGAGAGATGAATCAGCGTCCGTTGAGAAAACGGTCGCTTTCTATCGCCAGATTCCGAGCGCCGACGCAAAGCTGCACCGCGAACTATTTGCGGGTTCTGCCGGGTAAAGCGTATCAGCGCTCATTACCCAGGAGCATAGCGACAACCCGACGAATTGTCGACTAGAAATGTCAATGCTTGGTAACAGCGACGTTACCAACTCGCAGAACGTTGCGTTAAACCCGGTGCAGCCGTGGTTCCAGCCAACGCCGATAAGGGTAAGAATGCTTGCAACAAGAGAGCTGGTTTTTGTTTTCTCAATTCTCGCTGCGGGAATGATCGTGGCGCCAGTTTTTGCGCTAAAAGTGACTGAGCCGACGGCCGCGTCGCATGGTTACCCCGGCTTGTGTGACATGAACGGGAAGAAACTCGCTAACGGCGAATTCCGGCAATGGGTAGAAAACGATCGGTTACACGTTGTAATCACCTACAAATTTTCCGCCGGCGAAGTCTATGAGGAACATTCCCAATTTCGACAAGAACCAGAGCTGATCCAGGAAAAATGGTCCTGGAAAGAATCGAAGCATGGAAGGTCGCAGCGTGAGTTCGCTGTGGATTTTCTGGCTGGAATCGCCAGCGCACACATCCGCCAGGATAATAAGGATGTGTCCAAAAAAATTAAAATTGAACCGGGCCGGACGTTTGCCGGGTTTGGATTCAGCCTTGCCCTGAGTAATCTGCGCAAACGCCTCCTACGTGGCGAACAAGTTCAGCTGAAGGCAGTCGGTTTTTCGGATTTCCCAACGCTTGGCCCGCAAGTTGTAACAGTAACAATTTCTCACGGAGGAGTTGACCGTATGAGAATGTCGGGACGCTCGCTGAAGGGAGATCGCTTCATCGTTCATCCGGAAATTCCGTTCATCGCGAAATTCTTCGTTAATGTGCCCGACACAAAAATCTGGCTGACCAATCCTGCGCCGGCTGGTTTTCTACGCTGGGAAGGCCCAATAGTATTGCCGAACGATCCGCTCGTGCGAGTCGATTTGCTTTCGGGTGCAACGAGCGGACCGGCGGAACCGGCAGGAGGTTAGGCGGATGAGAACGCGCGTTGTATTGTTCCGGCGCGATTCCAATTTGACGCAGCGAACGAAGATTTTATGGCTGAAGCATCGCGCGAACTCGAAGGCCCGGATTTCGAAAAGGGTTGCGACATCGACGAGGTGCAGGATGGAGGAATGCTTCTGGGGCACGCGTTTGGTGAAGCAATTCTCGTGGCCCGACAAGGGCCTCAACTTTTTGCGATCGGCGCTACCTGCACGCATTACGGTGGACCGTTGGCAAAAGGATTGATGGTCGATTGCACTGTGCGCTGCCCGTGGCACCATGCCCGCTTCGACCTTCGTACGGGTGAGGCGATCGGTGCGCCGGCGCTGAGCGATACGCCTTGCTGGAACATTGATAAACGGGGCCGGCGTTTTTTCGTGGTCGGCAGGAAAGAGAAAAAACCAGCGCGCAAACCAAGATCGTCACCAGAAAGCGTGGTGATCGTTGGCGCAGGCGCAGCCGGCAATGCCGCGGCGGAAATGTTGCGCCGCGAAGGTTACGACGGACCGGTCACGATGATCACGGCTGACGAATTCTTGCCATACGATCGGCCGAATCTTTCCAAGGATTATCTCGCAGGTACTGCGCCGGAAGAATGGATCCCGTTGCGCTCGGCAGATTTTTATCGCGAGCAAAAGATCGAAACGTTCACAAACACATCGGCAACGGCAATTAATACGCAAAAGAAA
>DATASP010000070.1:0-6282 GCA_036269155.1 Candidatus Udaeobacter sp. | reverse complement strand
ACTTCACCACCGAGATAACCTTCAACTCGCTGCACTTCGGTCCAGGGCAGTTGCTCTCCGAACCAGACAACGCCAGGTCGCATGAGCGCATCACATTTCGGACACCTTGGGACGTCGATATTGTTTTCCCATGCACCGGGCGGTTCAGGTGAACCGCCCCTACCTGGGTACGAAAAATCGCAGCGCGAACAGCTCGTCGCGAAAATGTCGCCATGAATCTGCGCCATCTTCTCCTTCGGGAGTCCTGCACGCGCGTGCAGGTCGTCCACGTTCTGAGTCACGAGCAGGAACTCGTCTGCGGGTTGGGCCAGTCTCGTGATTGCTTCGTGCGCTGCGTTCGGTTGTGCGTTCCGGATGCGGTGTCGGCGCTCGCGATACCATTCCCAAACAAGTTTCGGATCTCGCGTGAATGCTTCGGGTGTTGCTAGTCGTGCCGGATCGAGGTTTCGCCAGTAGCCGTCCTTTCCACGAAAGGTCGGAATTCCGCTTTCAGCCGAAACGCCAGCGCCGGTGAGAACGAGAACACGCACAATGCAAGATCGGAGAGAAACAGCGGCTTCCAAATCATCGCAAAACTTTACCGCTGCGACGGATGATGTTGTCAGGCCAAACTCGACCTGCCACACTCCGCGCCATGAGTGAGGCCAGAACAGATATCACATCGGGCGCTGTGCGCGACATTGAGCCGGAACTTCGGGAACTCTTTACGAAGATAGTCGAACGTGACCCGCGCGAAGCAGTAAAGATGCTTCAGCCGTATCCGGACGAATTCGTCGTTAAGATGCTCGAGCTGCTTAATCCCGCGGCAGCACTAAAGATCCTGCAACGCTTCGATTTATCCCGGCGCGAGACGATTCTGGCCACTGCTTCTTCCGAGACGACGCAGCAGTGGATGCGTAATCAAACCTATCCGGAACGTACCGTTGGGCGGCTCACGCAGCCGCCGCTGGCAGTTTTTAGACCGGCAACGACCGTTGCCGAAGCTACGGAGCAAATTCGCCGGCTCGCAAAAAAAACGATTATCACCTACGCGTTCGTGACGGACGCAGAGGACAAACTTCTTGGGGTAGTGGTCATGCGCGACATGCTACTGGCGCAACGCGAGCAACGCTTGGAAGAGATCATGCTGGGGAATCCGTTCTATCTAACGCCCGATATGTCGTTGACCGAGGCGATGAGAGCTGTGCTGGTTCGCCATTATCCGGTCTATCCCGTCTGCGAAAAATCCGGGCAACTCATCGGCCTGGTACGCGGTCAGATGCTTTTTGAAGCGCAAGCGGTCGAGTTAAGTGCGCAGCCGGGCGAAATGGTCGGTGTCGAGACGGAGGAACGACTTACGACGCCGTGGTCGCGGAGCTTAAGATTCCGCCATCCGTGGCTACAGGTAAATTTGTTCTGCGGCCTGCTTGCCGCTCTCGTCGTCGGATTATTCGAGCACACAATCGATCGGATCATCGCGCTGGCGGTGTTTCTGCCTGTGCTCATCGGCCAGGCGGCGAACACCGGGGTCCAGGCACTCGCGGTGTGTTTGCGCGGCATCACGCTGGGTGACCTGAGAGCTGGGAAAGAACGTCCGCTTCTGGTCAAGGAAGCTTTGTTAGGGACATTTAATGGCGCGCTGACCGGAGTCACGGGAGGCGTCGCGATGTTTATCTTTGCGAGGATGGTGAAGAGTCACGAGGCGCTGATGCTCAGCTTTGTGGTGTTCCTGGCCATCACCATTAGCTGTTGTTTCAGTGGCGTGGCCGGCGCAATGGTTCCGTTGGTAATGAAAAAACTAGGAGCTGATCCCGCAATGGCGTCCAGCATCGTCGTCACCACTTTCACCGACGTTGGTTGCCTGCTCGTTTTTCTTGGGCTGGCTGCCGTACTGATCTAAAACCGATCGGCAATCAGCGCGTGCTAAAAAAGATGGCCTTGCTGGTCACGCTGCGTTATCAATCGCGCACCATGAAACGAAAACTTGTCATTTTGCTCGTCCTTACGTTATCCGCCTGGTCTCCGGTTTTTAGCGCCACTGACACTCCCGAAACGCGGCACCATGAAGCCGACCGCTACCTCCAAGCCGTTCCGCCAAAGGCGTTGTTCGAGGATATGGCTGACAAGATGGCGACAAATCTTCCCGCGGATCAACGGCAGCAATTCAAGCAAATGATGACCAAAGACCTCGACATTGCGGCGTTAAGCAAAGCGATGACAGACGCGATGGCAAAACATTTTACGACTGAAGAGCTAAAGGCATTGGCCGATTTTTATGGCTCGCCTGTCGGGAAATCCGCAATGCAAAAGTTCGGTGCTTACATGGCAGACTTAATGCCGATAATCCAGGCCGAGATGATAAAAGCACAAGCAAAACTGAATCAATCGCAGCGCTAAGACAACAGCTTGGAGATCAGCATCAGAAAATCAATTCGCCTTTCAGCAAGGTGCGAACTCACAGTCCAAAGCGGTGCGAAGACGCATCGTACTCCCAAAGCGCTTCGCGCGAAAAGCAGCCGACTTCCGACCTCTGCGCCTGATTTCCAATTAGTCCCAGCCGACCTGTCGGCCTTTGTTTTCTTCCTCTAGCCAGCTCATGAGCGGTTTGAAATAATCCATCATCGCGCGCGTGGAGATATCTTCTCCAGTCGCTTCCTTCAGAACTTTGCGCCAATCTTCCGTGCCGCCTTTTTTCAGAATGTTATTCAACCACGCGCCGACTTCCTTGTTGTCGGCGTAATTACATGATTGCGGCGGTTGATGCAGGATCTTGCGCGCGATGTAGTCGTGCAATTGGAATTTGAACACGGTCGCGAACGCATAGTTGTAATAGTAAGCAGGAGTATCACTGATGTGCGTCTTGGTGGCGGCGTCACAAAATTCTTCGCCGCGCGGTGACGGCGGCTCGATGCCTTGGAAATCACTAACGTATTTCCACCAGCGCGCATTCCATTGGTCAGCCGGCAGATTGTGCCCGTAGATGTCCGCCTCCCAATGCGGCATTACGCCGCAGGAGAAATAAATAAACGGTATCGAACGAGCCAGCGCGTCATCGAGAAGAAATGCAGTCTTGTCCGCCTTGAAATCAGCCGGCAAAACACCGCGCGACTGCAGATACGGGACCTGACTCGACGCGAGCGCAATCAATTCGCCTATGCCCTCGTGGAATCCGGGCGCCGCTCCGATTCGCAACAAATACGGAATTTCCGGCCGCGAGTACGCTTTGAAATAGTAACCATGACCAAGCTCATGGTGCGCAGTGAAAAACCAACGTGAATTGGGTTCGATGCTTTGCAGCGAACGAATGTCATTCTGAAGGTCAATGTGCCAGCAGGAGGCGTGCGTATTTTTCTTCCGCTTCGAATCGGGTGGGACCGGATACAAATCCGATTTTTCCCAGAAACTTTGCGGCAGGGGCGAGAACCCGAGCCCGGTGTAAAATTGCTCGGCAGTTTTGATTATCCATTCGGGTTTTCGTCCTTCGAAATACTTGTCGATGTTCGCTGCTTCAACCAGGCCCGGCCATTCCTGACCCCAACGGTTATTGATCCAATGCGCCGGAATTTTCTTCGGCACCGGTTGATGAAATTTCTCCGCGAGTTTGTATTTTGCCCACGTATGCAGTTGCAAGTAGAGCGGCCGCAGCGTCGCCATCCAGCCCTCCAGCATCTTGAGCATCTCGTCCGTAGTCATTCCGTAGGCGGCAACTTCCAAGCCGAAGTAATCCGGATATTTCATTTCTTTGGCCACCCCGTTGCGCAGATCGCGTAACACGATCAGGTTCGGTTTGAGCGCCGGGCCGGACTCCTTCGACGCTTCCCAAACAGCCTTGCGCTCATTGACATCGACGCTCTTCTCCAGTTTATCGTCGATTTGATTCACGGTAATTGGCTGCCCGTTAAGCTCGAACTTGAAGCCGTTGAGGATCGACGCCTGCTTGGTCTCTGCTGCAACGCGTTTCGCTACAAGGTCGGGATTTGTCATCGGTCCTTCGGCCGCATTCAAGAGAAGCTGCTTTAATTGCCGGACCGTAAGCTCGTTGAGTTCGTTCTGATGGGTCAGGAGTTCGCGCGCCTCGCTGATAATTGCAGGGTTGCCATTGAACGCCGCGTAAGCTTTGCCAGTCGCTTCAGCAGCGGCGTCGTGCTCGGGTGTGACATCGGTGACAGCAAGCCATTGCGCTTCGCTGTTTACTCGATACAGCGCCTGATATCCCGAGTTAGCGAGCGCGAGAAAACGATCCGCGCGCTCCTGGACAGGCGACGCGGCCGAGGCTGCCAGGCAGAAGATGAACAAGAAAAAGATTACGAGTAAGGGCCAAGAAGAGATTCGGCGGTGCATGGTTTGAACATTAGTCGGGAGAAATATTGTTCGGCAAGCGCTGGGCCTTTATGGCGCGAACGAGAACCTTTCCTCAATCCGATCTACGTTAAGCTGCGATTGGCAGTGCCGGGTTTCGGATGTTTGTACGACAGCCACAAAAACACGAATCCGACAATCGGAATCACGATCCCCATTGGCAGAACTACTCCCACATTACCCGCCGAGAAATTGTGCGCCACGATCATCTGGTAAATGTGGCCCGCGGCTGCTCCCCACCCGAAAGCAGCAGGCGGAATTAGTGTCGCGAAGCGAAACGGCAGGCTCGCCCTGAATGCAATCACCCCTGCAATACCCACACCCAGACTTGCGAATCCTACCTCGGCCTGAAACGGGCTGTTTGCCCAACCAATGAATTCTGCCGCCAGATCGCCAACGAAGACATGGAAAACGAAATTCACGAGGTTGTTTATACCTATCGTGAAAAGCAGGTAGTAAGAGAACAATGCCTCGGCAACTACATCGGCGCGCAGCGGCTTTGGCTTGTTGATCAATGATAGCACTCCGGCGGCTAAACCGATGATGAGAAAGCTGAAGAAGTAGTTAGCTATGAAAAACATTAAGAGCCCGGAAAATTTCGACTCATCCATGCGACGGATCCTAACGGACCGGCAAACGTTGTTAAGCATAAACAGCCCAGGGTCGGGTTTAGAACGCCTACTTATGATAAAACCCCTAGGCGGCAATCCTCGGCAATGGGTCGGCGTTTCTCATTAACACCGCGCTTCAGCGCGGTGCAACACGCAAGCTGGAATTCGAAGCCGTTTAAACGGTTTCTTGGCGGTTGTGCGGTGTTGCACCTGCCTGAAGGCAGGTGTTAATGAAATGAACAGTTTGTTCCAGGAAGTTCCAGAGTTGGTCCAAGCTGGGTCCATCTTGCCTGATGAATTAGACCGCGCGGAATCCCTCGCCACGATCGAGCGCCAGTTCGGCTTTAAGATTCTCCAAATCGCGACCAACACTTGCAACAGCGGTGAGTCTGTCGCCATCGCGGAAAATCACAGAGGCGTCTTTCGTTCCCAAATCGCCCGACACAGTTGCGCGATCGTCTCTGCTGCCATGACCAACGTAGCGGATGGCGACGTCGAAATGATTGCTCCAGAAAAATGGCGGACCTACGAATCGCTCTCGCGCGCCGAGAATGTTGCGCGCAGCAGTCTGGCCCTGGCGCTCAGCCACGACCCAGTGCTCGACGCGTATACGGCCCGCGCGCGGATCGGGCCAACGCGCGATGTCGCCGGCGGCAAAAATTCCGGGGATGTTCGTTTCCAAAAATTCGTTGACCATGACGCCGTTGTCAGTGGCAATGCCCGCTTTTTCGGCCAGCGCTACATTTGGCCGAACGCCGATTCCCACGACCACCAGGTCGCAATCTAAAATAGTTCCGTCATCGAGCTGCACATGGTGCTGTTGGATGGCCGCCGGAGTTCGGCCGAGATGGAATTTTACTCCGTGCTCCTCGTGAATTTCGCGAATCAATTGACCCAGTTCGCGGCCAAGGACTTTTTCGAGCGGCAGCGATCCTTTCCCGACGACTGCGACTTCAAGCTCGCGCTCGCGCAACGATGCCGCCACTTCCAGCCCGATGAAGCTCGCGCCGATGACAACCGCCCGCTTCGCTTTTCCCGCCGTCGCAATGATGCGCCGGCTATCCGCGAGAGTTCGCAAATAACAAACATGCGGCAAATCGTCGCCAGGAATTTGAAGCCGCACAGCCTCCGCGCCTGTTGCCAACAATAGCGCGCTGTAGCCCAACGAACGGCCGTCCGACAGCGTGACCTGTTTCTTTTGCGTATTAATTGCCGTTGCCGATGTGTTTGTGAACGTTTCGATCTTTTGCTCGCGATAAAAATCTGCCGAGCGCAACGGGATCCATTCTTCCGGCGCAGTACCTGCGAGATAATCCTTGGAAAGATTCGGCCG
>DATASP010000069.1:0-3753 GCA_036269155.1 Candidatus Udaeobacter sp. | reverse complement strand
AGCGTGGAAGCATCTGGTTTTGCTGTGAGCAGGTCCAGGCCACGATAAATTTGAAACGCGTCCGCGCTGACAATTTCGGCACCGATTTCCCTCGCGACATCGGCAGCCAGCTCAGACTTTCCAGTCGCAGTTGGACCGACGATAAAGAAGGCGCGCCTCATCCAATCTGACCGAGCGGCGCGTTCTACTTTTCCCGCGCGGCCTTGACGATCTGGGCAAAGCTGCGCGGATCCAGGCTGGCTCCACCGACGAGGGCGCCGTCGATGTCCGGCTGGCTCATCAGTTCGCGTGCGTTCTCTGGTTTCACACTACCGCCATACTGAATCCGCACTCGCTCCGCGGTCGTGTCGTCGGCCATTTCGCGCAAAGTGTGGCGAATAAAAGCGTGCGCTTCCTGCGCCTGGTCGGGTGTCGCATTCCGCCCGGTGCCGATCGCCCAGACCGGCTCGTACGCGATCACCGTTTCCTGCAGTTCCTTTGGCTTCAGGCCAGCGAGACTTCCGCGCAACTGGATCGACAAGATTTTCTCAACATCTCCCTTGTCGCGCTGCTCGAGCGTTTCTCCGATGCAGACGATGGGACGCAATTTTGCCTCGTGCGCCGCGCGCACTTTTCGATTCACCATCTCATCCGTCTCGCCGAACAAAGTACGGCGTTCGCTGTGGCCGAGCACGACGTAATGCACAAACAAATCGCGCAAGAGCGGAGCGCTAATCTCGCCTGTAAACGGCCCGCTCTTCTCCCAGTACATGTTTTGCGCTCCTACTTTGATGTTATTAGCTTTGCCAAGCGCTTCAGTCACTTTCGCGATCGCCGTGAACGGCGGCACGATCACCACATCAACATCATTGATTTCGCCCATGTCCCGAAGGAACGACTCTACAAACCGCGCCGACTCGGCTTGCGTCATGTTCATCTTCCAGTTGGCCGCGACGATTTTTTTGCGCATGGGATTTGATTCTTACTTAAAAACTCAGAACTGAAAATAAATGAAGGGCGTGTAGTGCGGCGGAACAAATAAAAGGACGACCGCAAAAGTGCAACCGTAAGCCGCCGCGAAGACGGGGGCGGGCCACTGTCGCCATGATTCTGCAAACCACCGGCGAGAATTGAGCCAATGTATTAAGGCAAGTGCGCCAATCACCAAGAGCAACCATCGGTGAAAATGTTGATCACCACCGCCGTGAAATAGAGTGAACTGCTTTAGTATTGTTCCCGCGCCGCCGAGATCATGCGCACGGAAAAAGATCCAGGCAACACACACCGCATAGATCGTAATCGGCCAGGCTAACCAGGACATTGCCCGCGCGGCCCACTTGAGCCCCTCGGTTAAGCGCGTCCACTCTCGATGTATGAGAAGCGCGGTTCCATGCAAAGCGCCCCAGATAACGAACGTCCACGCAGCTCCATGCCACAGGCCGCCGAGCAACATGGTGATCAGGACGTTACGGTAAACAAACCAGCGTGGACCGCGATTTCCGCCAAGTGGAATGTACAGATAATCGCGGAGCCAACTCGAAAGACTAATGTGCCAGCGCCGCCAGAAATCAGAGACGTTTTGAGCAAAGTATGGAAACTGGAAGTTATTAGGCAATTGATACCCAAGTAGCCGGGCAGCCGCGATGGCCATGTCTGTGTAGCCTGAAAAATCGCAGTAAATCTGGATTGCGTAGAACAGCACTCCAATCCATGCGCTCGTTGGCGTGAAATTTGCCGGATGGGCGAAGTAGTGATCGACGGTCGGTGCGACTCCATCGGCGATACACGCCTTTTTTATGAATCCCGCCAGGAATAACATTACCGCGCCGCGCACATCGATATTGGAGAATCTGCGGGGCGAAACGAGCTGCGGAAGAAAGTAGACTGCACGGACAATCGGCCCCGCTACCAGTGGCGGGAAAAAACTGACGAACAACGCGAGATCCACAAAATTCGAAATGGGACGCTGCTTCCCGCGGTACACGTCGATCGTGTAACTCATGGAGTGAAACGTGTAGAAGCTAATGCCGACCGGCAGAAGAATGCTAAGCGTGCTCGCGCTGGCCGGTAAACCGAGCCACGCCAGAAACTCGGACGCCGACGAGACAAAAAAGTTAAAATATTTGAAAAGACCCAGGACGCCGAGATTGACGCACACGCTGGTGGCAATCCAGAAGCGCCGCCATGTCGGACTTTCACTACGTCCGAGCATTAGTCCGACGATGTAATCAACCGTCGTGGACCCGAGGACTAAGAACGTAAATTTCCAATTCCAGGCTGCGTAAAAAACATAGCTGCAGAGCAGAAGCCACACCTTTCGCGCGGTGTTGCCGCGCATCGTCCAGTAGACGATGAACACGAGCAGAAAGAACCAGATGAAGCGAAATTCAACGAAAGACATTCAGACGCAGAACCGGGTTCGAAGTTAAACTGCGAGCCATTGGTTTTCGATCACTTGATATCTCCTGCTCGCACAAGCTCGACGAAATTCGCTGCGACAATACGCGTGAATTCTTCTGCTCCCGACTTAGTCAGGTGTTGCCCATCCCGACGTACACTGCTGTGATAGAGGTCCGGATAAGTTTGGGGATTATTAAACGCCATCACAACACCCGGCGCCTGTGCATTTTCGGCGATGTTAATTTGCGTCGTACTTGGTGTGATCAAAAAGATTGGCATGGCCCCAATATTCCTGACTTCTTGCGCACACTGTCGATAGGCTTCCAACGCATAGGGTGAAAGAAGATGTGTGGCGGTTTGCGCCACCGCAGCCGCAAGCCCACGCTCATACGCTGCGACCTGGCTGGGAGACATTCGACCCGCTTTGGTAACGTAACCGTCGCTGGCTGCACCGAGATAGCTGGCGCGACGTTCATTTGTATCGCGGCCCAGCAAATACCCTAAAACATCAGCCGCTCTTGCGACATTCGTATAATTTCTTTCAAACTGCGTCGCATAGAACGTCAGTAGGTTACGCGTATTTTTCTCGT
The DNA here is from genome assembly GCA_036269155.1 of Candidatus Udaeobacter sp. GTDB lineage: Bacteria > Verrucomicrobiota > Verrucomicrobiia > Chthoniobacterales > UBA10450 > Udaeobacter. The sequence continues at coordinate 784 of DATASP010000069.1, read as the reverse complement.
CTTTTTGACGCAGAACAATGTCGCGAAGTTTTGTAGGATTTGCCAGCCAAAGCGGACTCGTGCCGGCATCGGTGAGTTTTCGTAAAAGAAGCGATACCCGCTTCCAGTCGGCCCAATAAAGCGCGCGACGGCTGGTCTGATTTTCGGGAGACCACTTCGTTTGCATTTCATCGTATTCAATGAAAACCCATCTCAAGTTCCGCGGCTTCAGGTTTAAAATCTGCTCAAGCAGGTAAGCGGATTCCGGCAAATACATGCCGCCTATGCCGAAGTTGAAGCTGCGCGTCGGCAGCCCGCTCTCCCGCGTGACGCGATCAAAGATAGCGGGGGAGATCTGAAAGTAGACCCGGCTCGAACCGATAAAGAGTGTATCAAATTCGTCTTTGTGCGCAGCGAAAAATCGGAACTTCTGTGAGACTCCGCCGTCGATTTCTGGAAATGGCAGAATCGCGTGCAGAACGATACACGTCATAAGGAATGCCGTAGCAGCAATGGCCGAATTGGTCACTGCCCTGATCAGAGTTTTGCGACGGCCGGCTTTGTACGGCGTTGGAGGTTCAACGTGAACCTTCGAAACGAGCCCGCGAACTGGCACAGCTTATTGCCTGTCGCTCAACGCAGCAACGCCGGGCAGCTCTTTGCCTTCGAGCAATTCCAGTGATGCGCCTCCGCCGGTGGACATGAAAGTCATCTTGTCGGCTAGGCCGGCCTGTTTGACCGCCGTCACTGAATCGCCGCCACCGATGATCGTGGTTGCTCCCGATTGCGCCATTGCTTCCGCAAT
>DATASP010000068.1:0-11471 GCA_036269155.1 Candidatus Udaeobacter sp. | reverse complement strand
CAACCCCGCAGGTCAGCATGTCCGCGCATCTCTGCGGATTGATCGCCGGATTTTTTCTTGGGTTAGTTCTCGCTCCGCGAGCGGCGTAGTCATGCGCGTGTGGCGTAGTATGCGATCCCGCGGTGTTCTTGACCCGAAGGGTGTTCGAGATTGATTAGGTCTCCGCTATTTTTCGTCCATCTGTTGGTATGCCGACTTTTCAAACTTACAACGTGACTCCAATCCTGCCGGCGGCGCTGGAGCCGCTGCGGGAGATGAGTTTTAATCTTTGGTGGACATGGGAGCCGGCGGCGCGTCGACTCTTCCGGCATCTCGATCACGAGCTATGGAACCGCACCAATCACAACCCAGTGCGTATGCTGCAGCTTTCGCGGCAATCCCGGCTGGAAGAGCTGGCGCAAGACAAAAATTTTGTGCGCGAGCTAAAGCAGGTCTTTGAAGCCTTCGAAAAGTATCTCGGCCGGCACGATACTTATGGAAAAACCGGGGCCGGAAGTGCGATCAAGAATCCGATTGCCTATTTTTCCGCCGAATTCGGTTTTCACGAATCAGTCCCAAATTACTCCGGTGGCTTGGGCATCCTCGCCGGCGACCACTGCAAGTCGGCCAGCGATCTTGATCTAAATTTCGTAGCGATCGGTCTCCTTTATCGACACGGCTATTTCCGGCAGGAGATCGACAAAGATGGCGTTCAGCAGGCGATTAACCTCAATCAGAACTTCTATCACTTGCCGATTCGAGAAGTTCGCCGGGGCGAGACGAAGTTTGTTATCTCAGTGCGGATTTTGGACCGCGAAGTTTTTGCCAGGGTTTGGGAATTGCGCGTCGGACGGGTAAACGTCTACCTCCTAGACACCGATATTCCGGAAAACAAAGCCGAGGATCGATTGATTACTGCGGAGCTTTATGGCGGCGATCTGGAGATGCGCATGCGTCAGGAGATCATGCTCGGGATTGGCGGAGTGAAAGCGCTCACTGCGCTTGGAATTCAGCCGGACGTGTTTCACATGAACGAAGGGCATTCGGCGTTCCTGGCGCTCGAGCGCATTCGTCTGAATGTCGTGGAAAAGAAGCTCAATTTTTATTCGGCACTTCAGGTCGTAGCGGCCGCCAATGTTTTCACTACGCATACTCCGGTTCCCGCAGGCAATGACTCGTTCCCGCGCGAGATGATGCAAAAGTATTTCGGTAATTTCGCCAAGGAACTAAACATTCCTTTCGAAGAGCTGTTCTCATTCGGCCACACCCGCCTCAATCCAGACGATCCGTTCAGCATGACGATCCTCGCACTGCGCCTGAGCCGGCACGCGAACAGCGTGAGTAAATTGCATGGTGAAGTTACCCGATCGCTTTGGAAAGACGTGTGGGCCGGCGTTCCGGTGCAGGAAGTGCCGATCACCAGCATCACAAACGGCGTTCATACCAAGACGTGGATGGCGCCCGAATTTGCGGCGCTGTATGGCAAACACCTTGGCGACTGGGAGGAACACCTCACAGAACCGGAATTCTGGCGCGGCGTCATTGATATTCACGACGCGCAACTTTGGGAGACACATCAACAACTCAAACGCCGCTTGATTGACTTTGTCCGCGATCGGGAGCGCCAACGCCGTGAACGATTGGGCGAGTCCCCTGAGTCCATTCGCAACGTCAATCGCATTCTTGACCCGGAAATTTTGACGATCGGTTTTGCGCGGCGCTTCGCCACTTACAAGCGCGCTACACTTTTGTTCAGCGACAAGGAACGATTGAAGCGATTGGTGAACGACCCCACGCGCCCGGTGCAATTCATCTTCGCAGGCAAAGCGCATCCGCGCGACGAAGCCGGCAAGGCACTTATTCAGGAGGTTTACAAATTGAGCCGCGAGCCTGGCTTGGAAAATCGCGTCGTCTTTCTTGAGGACTATGACAGTTATATCGCGCGCCGTCTCGTGCAGGGAGTCGATCTATGGTTGAACCATCCGCTGCGTCCGTTGGAAGCAAGCGGTACCAGCGGAATGAAATCCGCGCCGAACGGCGGGATTAACCTCAGCGTGCTCGATGGCTGGTGGCGGGAAGGTTACAACGGTAGCAATGGCTGGGCCATTGGCGCTGAGATCGATGACGGCAGCGCAGAATTTCAAAAGCAAGTGGACGCCAGCAGTCTTTACCAATTGCTGGAGAATCAAATCGTTCCGCTGTATTACGCGAAGCCGGACGGCAAACTTCCGCTCGCCTGGTTGCAGTTGATGCGCGAATCGATTCGCAGCGTCACGCCGGTGTTCAACACGCAACGAATGGTGAAGGAATATACCGAGCAGCTTTATATTCCGGCAGCGCAGGCTTACCAGAATTTTTCTCGCGACAGCTGCGGCACCGCAGCGCAATTAAGCCGGTGGAAAACGCAGATGCGAAAAGATTGGCCGCAAGTCCAGATTTCTGACGTGCAAGTAACCAACAAGGATCGGCAAACTATTTTGGTCGGCGAATCGCTGCAGATTAGCGCGCGCGTGCATCTGGGTGCAGTCGATCCGCAACATGTGCGGGTCGAGGCCTATCACGGTGAAGTCGACGACGGAGATATCCGCAATCCCGCCGCCACCGTGCTAAATCAAGGCAGCAAGGCCGATGGCGACGGCACCTACGTTTACCAAGGCAGCGTCCCCGCCACCGAGAGCGGCACTTACGGTTTCAGCGTCCGCGTCGTGCCCACACATCCGTGCCTGATGCAAGCGCACGAGTTGCGCCTGATCACCTGGTCATAAACAAGACAGCTATCGCCAACCGAGCCCAGAGTCTTTGCAAGGCCGATACTGGATGCTCATATCAATGGCGACCGGCAAGGAAAGTAATCGAATTTGACCGGCGATGTCGGGGCCGCGACCGCTGGCCGCGGCCCCTTTTTCCACTCCACATCTATTATCCACTATCCAAGACGAAGCATCGCGGGCTGCCTCCACTATTCTTCTGCGTAATTTCCAGCTCAGAGTTACGCGGAAAGTGAACAACCACGGATTTGAAGCTTGGTCATCTCCAGTGCCACCCGCCGCGGCGAAAGCCCGATAAATTTAGGCGCCGCATTCAGACTCGGCGCATTAGCATGTATGTCTATGTTACTCTGTGTCGTCGGTGGTGAAGGGACTCCGCAGTTTCCCGCGGAGCCCCTCACACTGGGGGTAATCTTCAAGCCTGGGGAGAAAACTGGAAAATCGATAGCTTGATGGTAGAACGCCGCCGCATTCTGCCAATCGGGCTACTATCCTGATTGAGCGCCTGATTTCGACCTAGGGCTGCGTTCCGAACCGCCCTAAGGAAGTGGTTGAGTTATTAAACAGCAGCGCTTAAAGGCGTTACAAAGACGGCCCGCAGCGCCGTGGCAAGAGCGGTGGCGCGCACCCGCAGAGTCTTTTACTCAAGTCGCCACTACTTCTTCGGCCGAACGCTTTGTGATGGGGACGACGCCCACGGTTCAGAAGCCGCTAAATTTTCAGCGGCCCATTTGCGGGCAAATTGCTTGAGCTCGGCCGCATTCTGCAGGCTGAGCTTGTGCTTAATTTTTTCGCAGTGGGTCTCGACGGTCTTTGGACTAAGGTGGAATTGCGCGGCAATCTCTCGTACGCTGTATGAAGCTCCGAGAAGTTGAAACACCTGGAGCTCGCGATCGGACAACAGCTCGATACCGGCACGCGAGGCGTTCGGTTTTTCGCGCAGCGTTCGTTGGACCACGGCCGCGGCGACTCTTTCGCTGAAATATAGCTCACCGGCGAGGACCTTGCGCAGTGCTCGCAGCACTTCGTCCGTGGCGTTCTCTTTCATGATGTAACCAAACGCACCGGCACGAAGGGCGCGCTCGGCGAAGATCAATTCATCGTATTGCGAGAGGACGAGCACCCTCAGGCCAGGCTGCTCGGCGCGCAACGATTTGACCAGATCGAGAGCGTCGCCTGCTTTCAACCGCAAATCCAAAACCATAAGGTCGGGTTTGCATTGTTCGACGAGGCGTTTCGCATCCGAGGTGCTGTCGGCCACCCCGACGCAGATGAGATTGGGCTGGCCATCAATCAGTTGCTGTAGGGCATCGCGGAGCACCGGATGATCCTCGATCACGACGACACGCGATTTCCTGGGAGCTTCTGCTTTCGGTGTCATGGTATCGGCCGAACTCCGGCATCCGCTTGCAGCGGCACATGGCAGGTGACGATGGTGCCCTCAGCGCAATTTGATTGCACTTCACAGGAGCCGCCGATGCATTGCGCTCGATATTGCATGATGCGAAGACCCATACCATCTGAATCCGTGCTCGCGTGGAACCCTTTTCCGTCGTCTCGTATCGTCAGCACCATATTTTGGTGATTGAAGCCGAGATCAATCCAAACCTGACTAGCGCAGCCATGCTCCACTGCATTGTGCACTGCTTCCTGTACGATGCGATAAAGTTGAGCGCTCACAGGCGCGCTAATCGGAGAGGAGAAGACGTCCGCCTTGATCACGGTCTTAACTTGGCAATGCTCGCGCACATTCCTGGTCAGCGTTTCCAGCGCCGTTTTCAAATCTCCAACTCCATCGGCGCCCTCAAGAGTGCGCGCGGTAAGGCGGGCGTGCCGGGCTGCTTCGTTGGCGAGTCGAACAATCGCTGAGGCCTTGTCAGCTTCCAGCGGCCGTGCCGTACGCAATTCCTGCTCAAGAAGTTTGGCGCTCAACGCGATGCCGACCAGTTCTTGTCCAACACCGTCGTGCAAATCGTACGCGATCCGCCGTTGTTCGCGTGAACAGCTCTCAATCACCTCCCGCTCGAGACGCGCGCGCTCGGCGACCTCCTTTTCCAGCGATGCCGTCTTCTGTTGCCTCAGTTGCTCGAGCTCGTCGCGCTGCTCCCGGGCTTGCAACTCTGCCTCTTTTCGAGCAGTCACATCAACGCTCACCCCCAAAAATCGCATCGGTTTTCCGTGATTGTTTGCCTGTACACGCCCGCGTGCCGCGACCCAGCGCACATTGCCGTCTGCGAGCACAATCCGAAACTCTGCCTCGTAATCCTTGCCATTTTCGATCGCATCCTTGACTGCGTTGCGGATTTGATCGCGATCATCTACATGCCATCGGGAAACGATATCTTCGAACGTGATCTTTCCGGAAGGAGGCAGGCCTAACTGAGCGCGGCGCGTCGGACTGACCCATATCTCATCCTTGTTCAAATCCCATTCCCAGAGCCCGACAGCAGCCGAGTCAGCCGCCAAGTTAAGCCTCTTATCGCTTACTTCCAGTTCACGCGCGAGCTGCGCCGTTCGAGCCATGTCGTTACTCAGCTCATAACCCATCGCCACCACAATGGCCGTATAAGCAAAGGTAAGGAAAAATGGGATCTCCAGTACGCCCCAGATCACCAGCGGCACGTGGATCGCAAAGATCACGCTAAAAATCATGCTACCGCCAAGAACTAAGGCACGTCGGCGGTCGCCGCGTCGCAAAAGGGTAATTGTAGCATCGATTGAAAAGACAAGTAGCAAAAGCAGACTTAACTGACTAAGAGAGCCCCAAGGATTTGGGACACCGACGGGCACCGACACCGCCTCACCCCACAACGACAATTGGCGAAGATCTGTAATTGACCAGAAATTGATACTAACGGGAAAACTGAAATTCAGGATCAACACGAGCGTTCGCACGCCGTAGATACTCCACGCCAACCACGCTCGTCCGACATGGAGATAGCGCCGCACGAAAGCAACGAATGTTACCGTGAGAACCCACACGGGCACATGTATCCAACGAACCAAAAGTTCGTATTGATCCACTTCCCTGGCGTTCATCATCCATAACTCGAATGCAGAGATGGCCGCCGCCGCGATCGCGCTACAGGAAAACAACAAATGCACCCACTTCTCGCGTTGTTTGAGCCAGACAACGAAATAGAACGCCGCGAGCGTCAGGCACGCGGCGCCATTCATCGACCAAAGAATGGTGATCCAACTCATTGGCTAATTAACAACGGCTGACCCGGCGGTTGTTGGTCCGGAATCACCAGCCCAACAGGAGCCCATTCGCGACCAGGAAACCAAGCCGCAAACGCGACTATGTCGTCGGATTTCCTAACCATGAAGTCCTTCTCTTGGTAATTGCTGCTTTCTGCACAAAATCTGACTATCTCGTCATAGCACGCGAAGTTCTACAGGGTCGGCAAGTTACGCAAAAGACTTTTTTTCTATTGATCTGAATTTGCTCTTCGTTTTGTCATCGTCTTCTCCGAAAATTCGCGAAGCGAAGTTTGGGGAAAGATCTCAGCAACTGCGGATTCAGCGGACCAGCGCGCGCGGATGCTCCCCGTCAAAAAAAACTGCGCTGGCCACTAACAGGGCCTGTTGCAACGCACAGACCAGGGGGTCTACTCTGCGCTTCCAAGCCGGCGTTTGCCAGAAAGCTGCGGTGCGCCGCCGTATTACTCACGGATTACGTGCCCCGGTCGTCTGCGAACCAGAGGGTCCATCCGAAGGTCAAAAAAATGCCGTTACGCCGGTCGCGCGACCGCGAAAGGCGTGAGTTTGCTTTTCGCCCCTTGACCGGCGCCGCGGAAAACATGTTCTTCCAGATGGAAGGTTTTCTCCACCCATCTCGCTGCGTGCTGACGCAGTTCCGCGCTTGAGCGCAGACGAAGCTTGAGTTTGATATTTCCGCGATGGCTTTCGACTGTTTTCACGCTCAAAGCCAACGAGTCCGCGATTTGCTTGGTGCCGAGTCCTGAGCCGAGCAATTGGAAAATGTGCATCTCGCGATTGGATAAGTTTTCGACAGAATTGGCCGATCGCGGCGCCTGATTATTTTTGCGCCGCCGCTGGATCGATTTCTTAAACGCGCTCAGGGCCAGCTCGCGGCTGACATAAATGCCACCCTTCACAACATGGCGGATGGCTGCGACCAGCTCTTCTGTGGGAGCGCTTTTCATCACGTAACCCCCCGCGCCCGCCTGCGCAGCTCGCTCAGCAAAGATGGTTTCCTCAAACGCCGAATACACAAGAATGAGCAGTCCGGGTTGTTCCGCCTTGAGCGTCTTGACGAATCGCAAGCTGTCGCCTGCGCTCAGTTGCAACGAAGTTAATAGTAATTGCGGACTGCATTCGGCGATTTTCTTTTGCGCGGCCAATATGCTGTCCGCTTCGCCGCATACGATCATGTCTGGCTGAGAATTGAGATAAGTGCTGATGCCGAAGCGAAGCAGCGGCTGTTCATCCAAGACTAGGATTCGGACTTTTGCCCGATTCTCGCCTGAATCACTCATGCTTGTGTGCCGATTCGCTAGTACTACAAAGAGATGGCACCCGGAGGATTTATCTCCTGGCGCTAATTTCTTTATGACTCAGCTACTCAAAACTTTGGGGGATTATTCCGGGGGCTCTATTGGATGTAACCAGCGCTCATCTATTTCTCCGGCATTTGCAGGCCGAAGTTCTCAAAAAAAGTGAAAAATCTTTTGGGGGAACCACACGTTGCACGGATCGGACGAATGGGGTCTGAATCCCATCACGCCCGGCGGTCGAGGCGTTTACCTGTGAAAACTGTAGGACGCATCTGCGAAAACGCCTTTTGCCGATAGGCGCCTGACACAGACGCCCTACAAATCTGGCTGTCCGTGTTATCCGCGGTATCGGGGGTTAAATGGAACGGATGCGGACAGCGTAGAGCGTATATGCCTACTTTTTCGCGTCGAACGCGCCGTTGCCTTGGTCGAGATAAATGGTCGAACCGACGCGCGAGATTTGAAGGGATTGGTGCCAGCTACCACTTGGAAAAGCTTTGGTTGCTTCGATCATCTTGTTTTCGGGTTTAAGTGTGGCAGTCGCAGGATCAGAGTCGGTCATCGCTTCAGACAAGATTCGACCATCTAACTGCCGAAGCGAGGTAATTCCGAGAATGCGCAGGATCGTCGGAGCAAGATCGACATTGCCGCTTGGCAAATCATCCGCTTCACCACGGCGAAAGTCCGGGCCGGCGCCGATCAGCGTGTTGTGCATGTCGAACCGGCTGAGCGTGGCGTGTGTCGCCTTCCCTGCTGCTCGTTGCCAATCGGCGTCAATCATCCCTGGAACGCCGAATTGGTTTTTCGAATCGTTCCAGCGGAACGCCATTACGACATCAGGCGCATGGTCGTTTTGAATCATCGCCTGCTCGATGACGAACGTTCCTTGCAGCGGCTTTCGAGTGAAAATAACTCCGGCAAAATCTGATTGCTGCAAAAATTCAACCAGACGGCGCGTCAGCGTCTCGTCTTGTCCGATGACATAAAAAAGGACACTCCCGCCGTTCCCGGCCAGCATGATATCGCCCGTTTTTGGCTCATCGGTGAATTGGGTCATCGCGCTGAAACCGGCGTCGTTCAAAATTTTTCGCAAATCGATCGAGCGCCTGATCGTGGAAAAGCCATGGTCGGAGACGACAAACAGATCTGTTGTTTCACGTGCTTTTTGCCGGTCCAACGCCGATAGAACGGCCGCGAGGTTTTCATCGGCGGACTTGATCGCGGTGAGTGCCGCCGGTGCGCCCGGCGCGGACTCATGCTGCGTAAGATCTGGCTCGCCTAACCAAAGAATCGAAAGGGTTGGCACACCATCTTTCGAAAGAAAATCGGTCACGGCTTTCGTTGTCCAGGCGTCCTGTTGTACATGGCCGGATGGAAATGGACCCAACACGTCGGTGATCGGAGCCAGTGCATCGCCTGGCAACGATTTGCCTGCGACCAGCGTGATGCTGTTTCCTACGTGGCGTTGCGAAGGTAGCGCATGCATCCCGGTTGCGTTGTCTGCCGAGGGCAAGCCAGAGGCATGCCCTACACTGCGATCCAGCAAGAGCCCGACGGTTTTTGCTGACGCGATCATTGTGCGTCCGCCTGCTCGGCGGACGAGTTCGGCGATGGTTGAAAGGGAAATATATTTTCCACCGGAGAGTTCATCTCCTCTCTTCACCACCGCTGGATTCTCGACATCGATTGCGTTGCGAGCATCGATGTCCGACCGGTACACATGGTTTGCGATGATCCCGTTCTTGCCGGGATAAACACCAGTAATGAGCGCCGTTCCGTTTACGTTGGTCGCGCTGGGATAAACGGAATGGTGATTTCGAAACGTCACTCCCTCGTGCGCAAGCTTCCACAGCGTGGGCGTGTTTTGCTCGCTTACGAAATCCGGTCGCATGCCGTCCCAGACGACGACCACGACATGGCGCGACTGATTAGATGTCTGCGTCGCAGACGAAATCGCGCAAACTCCGCAAGTGACCGCGAATACGAGCGGCAAGCCCAGCCTCAGCGCGATGTGGCGAATTTGCACTTCTACGCACCCGGAGATTGCGCGCGCGTTGTGCGGCCGTTGATCAATAGCAACGAAGTGATCCCGCTCGTTAGCGCCAATGCAGCGCCAAGAATCATGATGCCGCGAAAACCGTGCACGAAAGATTCATTGATCGACGCCCGAACAGGCTGCAGCAAAGGCGGCGCAAGCTCCTCCGGGATTTTTATGGCGGCGAGATTGATTCGTTGGTTGGCAAGTGAGATTTGCACGGAAGCGGGCAGCCGGAGCTGGGAAAGGCGGGAATCAAGTGAATGATCAAATAGATCTAACATCAGGATGCCGAATACTGCGATCGCGAGCAGACCGGCGACGCGCGAGACGGCGTTGTTAATTCCAGATGCGACGCCTACGCGGTTTCCAGGGACGGAGTTCATAACAACGGTAGTCAAGGGCGCAACGCTTACTGCCATACCAAGACCAAGCACAGCGACTGCCGGGAAAAACCTACTCCAATAGTGCGCGCCGACTCCTGGAACGATAAAAAGAGCAAAACCGATCGCGGCGATGATCGGACCGAGGACCAGTGGAAGTCTGCCTCCATAGCGTTCCACGAGCCCGCCGGACCAGCGTGATAGAAAGAACATGATCAGGATAAACGGAAGCAACGCCGCACCCGTGGCCGTGGCTGTATAGCCTTGCACCTGAATTAAGTTTAACGGCAAGAAAAAAAGCGTGCCGCCAAGCGCGCTATAAAGCAGCAGCGTGAGTAAATTTGCTCCCGTGAAATCGAGCGAACGAAAGAGCGCAAGCGGCAACATTGGATTTTTTGCGCGTGCTTCGACCACTAGGAAAACGATTAGAAAAAAAGTGCCGCCAGTCAGCGCCGCGATGACAGCGGGGTGACCGAAATGCAACCGCGAGGATTCGATCAAGCCGTAAATAAGGGATCCAAGACCGATGGTCGCGAGCGCCGCGCCCAGCCAGTCGAGTCGCGCCTTTTGGTTTTCATCCCGGCTTTCGGGAACTCGCCATAAGGATATAACCAACACGGCCGCCGCCAACGGTAGATTAATGAAGAACACCGCGCGCCATGATACGTGCTCGATCAACCATCCGCCCAGAACCGGACCGATGGCCGCAGTGATAGCAGTAAAACCGGACCACGTTCCGATCGCATGGCCTCGATCTTGATCACGAAAAGATGCGCTGATGATGGCGAGACTTCCTGGCACCAGAAGAGCGCCGCCAGCGCCCTGCATCGCGCGCGCGAAGATCAACTGACGTACATTAATCGCGAAACCACACCACGCTGAAGCGAGAGAGAAGATTGCGACGCCGACAAGGAAAATGCGGCGCCGGCCGTAGTAATCTCCCAATGATCCTCCCATGAGCAGCAATGCGGAAAGCAAAAGCGAGTACGATTCGACGACCCATTGAACGTCAATAACAGTTGCACCCAAACCTTGCTGCAGGGCCGGCAGCGCCACGTTAACAGCGGTCCCGTCGATAAACGCCATGCTCGAGCCGAGAATTGTCGCGGCGAGGATCCACGGGCCCGAAGCTTTTGCGCACGGGGCGACTGCAGCCTTCGAATGAATCAGGACTTCATCGCAGGGTTGTTGAACGAAAGCCGCCATCTCGTGTCAGAATGCGTGTCGAACGCAGTTCCCATTAACGCTGCGAGTATTTTCGCACTTTCCCAAGCGTAAAATGAAAATCGCGATCTTAATAATTACGCTAGCACCGCTCGCTGTTGTCTGTGACGGCGAACTGATTCCGACCGCGGTTGGCACCAGCTGGCGATACAACATGACAGAAGAAGTCGGCAAAGGTCTCACTGTTCCCAATTCAAAACCAGATGCTGACGGAAAGATTCGCCTGCCGGTCGTGTATCGCATCGATGGGACCGAGAACATCGATGGGAAGGATCTTTTCAAGTTCGAAATGCACAGGGCGAACGCGATCACCAACACCGACCTTCTTAGTGTAAATGACCAGGGAATTATTTGCTGGGCGCGGATTAATCTGGATGGCGAACTGGTTAAGCTTAATCCGCCGCAGACGATGATCGCCGCTCCGCTTAAGAAGGGTGCTGGCTGGGATTTCAATGGACAGGCCGGCGAATTAAAAGTGCATCAGCACTATGACGTGCTCGGGGAGGAAGATGTCAAAGTGCCAGCTGGCGAATTTCACGCGTTCCATATTCGTGGAGAGCAA
>DATASP010000067.1:0-6411 GCA_036269155.1 Candidatus Udaeobacter sp. | reverse complement strand
CACCTTGACTTGTTAGCGGAACGCAAGATCGCGGCCGGCATGTTGCCTGATGAAGCGCGCAACGCGACCCTGCGGGAGTTCGGTGGCGTCGAGCAATGCAAAGAGCTGGCGCGGGAAGAGCGAGTCTGGATGTGGCCGGACGAGCTCTGGAACGCTCATCCGGTAGCTGTCACTTACACGCAGCGGCTGGCGGTAGTCCTGCTGGCCATTTTTGGCGGAACAGCGGTCTTGCTTGCCGCGATTGGCCTGTATGCCGTCGTGTCCTACGCGGTTTCGCAAAACACGCGCGAGCTAGCGCTGCGAATGGCGCTTGGCGCGCGAATTTCCGATCTGTTGCGACTGGTGCTGTCGCGGGGCGTTGCGTTGACAGCGGGCGGCCTGATCATTGGCGCGATCGCGGCCCTTGCGCTGACGCGTCTGCTCGGCAACCGGCTTTACAAGGTAAGTACCTACGATCCAGTCGCATTCGGTTCGGCATTTCTCTTGATGTCAGTCGTCGCGCTTCTGGCATGTCTCCTGCCCGCGCGGCGCGCGACGCGCATCGATCCGGCGCGCGTCTTGCGCGCTTGAGTCGCTCAACATGACAGCGTCATTTATGGGATGAGTTCTAGTCAGCTGTTCCGGATGGTTTGTCTTTTTGCGCGACGACAATCTGAAAGTTATTATGACTCTTTGTCGTCGGATCTACCGGCTTGTCGGTAAAGATAATCGTGGTGCCTGGGGCTATCACTTGCCTGGCATCCGCCAGGAACTCAGCGGGCAGCCCGCTTTTCTGCGCCGGCAGAAAAAGGCTCTCGCTCGCACCTTCCCTTCCTTTAGCTGTCACTTCTATCCAGCGGACATGCCCATCCGCATCGGTTCCCTGCAGCGCGCTGAAAACACGATCGTTCAAGGGTGTAAGAAGTTGCGCATTGGTTATACCCGCCCGTCCGATCTCCACGCCGTTGCGATAGACATAAACCGTCTTATCCGCGCTGCTGACAATCAAGGCGACCGGGCCACTGGGAGATTTATCGGGGTTCCATTCGAATTGCCCCGCGGGTACCGGCTCGCTCTCTTCGCCACTCCGCGTGAAGAACAGGCCCGGGTGCACTGTTTCAGCTGGAGCCGAGTGCGCGTCGGCAATAATCACCGTGGCGCCCTTCATGGTGACGCCAAAGAAAAGCTTGGAAAATTCAAGTGGCAATCGGACGCATCCATGCGAGTCGGGGTAACCTGGCAGATCGCCTGCGTGCAGAGCGATGCCACCCCAGGTCACGCGCTCCATGTAAGGCATCTCCGCGCCTTTATAGATGCTGGAGGTATGATGAACCTCCTTCTCCAGGATGGTAAAAACGCCAGTAGGCGTGCGGTGACCTGGTCGACCTGTGCTAACACTGGACCGCGCGATACAGATACCGTTGCGATAGATGTATGCCACCTGCTCGGTAATACTGGCCACGATCAGCAAGGGTCCTTCCGGTGCGCGTTCAGGCTCCCAAACGTATTCGCCAGGCTTTAGTGTGACGGTTTCCGGGGAGACTTCGACTCCCTCGGTAAAGATTTCGGCGGAAACGATCGAGTGTCCGAAAATAAGTAAGTTCGTAACAGAGCGACAAATAAGGAGAATGAAGTCTTCACGATAGCTGATGAATGAGTTAGCTATCCTCCTGATGATTTAGATCGGCCTTGCCTGTCAACATCCTTTTCATGCGATACCATTGCGCCAGAAAACAGACCGCAGGTTGTTAGCAGCCACGAACTATGACAAGGACCAGAAGTTGATGTGGCCGCGCGTTTAGCTCGTGTCTTTGCCGTTGTGACGTCGCTCCCGAATTTAATCCGCGCTCGATTCGCCTTGACTCGCTAAAGGACCCTGACCATGATCCCGCCAACTAAAAAGAAGAAACAATATGAAGAACTACATCCACCCAATCGCAGCGGCTCTATGCTTCGGCACGTTTGTGCTCGTGGCCCCGACGTCGTTTGCTCAAACGCAAGCTGCGAAGCTCCAAGCGATATCACAACAGCTTAATCTCACGCCCGAACAGAAAGCCAAAGTTTTGCCCATTCTCGCTGCGGAAGCGCCAAAAGTACAGGCCATCAAGAGCGACAATTCGCTCTCGAGAATGCAGAAAATGCAACAGATTAGAGCCATCCACAATCAGACTGACCCGCAGATGAAGGCGATTCTTTCGCCAGAACAATACCAAAAGCTGCAGGCGATCCGCCAACAGGCGATCAAAGACGCCATTCAGTCACAGCACTGATCCCATCAGCGGACGTGAGCTCAAATGTCTGAAGAAAATACGTACTAATTGTTCAGTTGCGCACTGCGCTGGCTAAGCGCTCCAAATACATTCGTTTAAGGTCTTCGCCAGCGGATTTCGACGGACCAAGATCGAATTCTACCTTCCGGATAATGCCTTTGAAATTGGTGGGCAACACTTTGGCGTAGATAAATTTCGGCACCACCGGAAGACCATTGTCGGTGCCGATGTCCATACCTTCGTAAGCGGCAAACCGGAGGGGCACGGTGTGCTCAATTTTACCTTCGGCTTGCTGCTTGCCGTTAATGAAAAGGCGGCTTGTGCCACTCGTGCCAAACTCACCGGGTTTATCGGCAGTGAACTCATAGCGCACGTTAACCTTTCCCTTTGGCAACTCATCGCGCGAGGTAATCGTGTCCAGTTTCAAGCCAAGGAAACTATAGGTGTGCTTCAGTCGGCCTTGTTCGACATAAAGCGAGAAGCCGCCAAGAAAACTGCCTTCTGCGACGATTACGCCCGCTATTCCGGGCTGCAGCCCAAAGCCTGATCGGCCCGGATTATCCAAATCTGCGCTGATGCTATACGAACGATTGTAAATCGGAGGGATCAGGCCGGGAGAGATGTTTTCGGTTCCGTTGTAATAGGTAAATTTGGTTTGATCGGTAGAATCTTTGGGGAAGCCCCACAGAAACGCGAGTTCAGCAAACAGCGGGAGCACCTGATATTTCTCGGCCTCGGTCCAAAACAGCGCCGTTAGTTCGCGCACTTTGTCTGGATACTTGTCCGCGACATCGTTTGCCTGCGAGAAGTCTTCCTCGAGGTTGTACAACTCACACTTGTCTTTGTCTGGGTCCCATTTGCCTGGTGCGAAACGTGCCGCTGTTTCGGGATCAAACTTCCACGGAATCCGGTCGGGTCGCCAGCACGCTATCCAGCCGTCCTTGTACATGGCTCGGTTTCCCAAAATCGCGAAATACTGTTGCGTGTGTCGCGAAGGCGCGTTCGCATCATCGAACGTGGACACAAAGCTAACGCCCTGCATCGGCATCTGTGCGACGCCGTTGACTTCCTTCGGCTCGGGCAGGCCAGCAGCTTCCAAGATAGTCGGTGCGATGTCGGTGCAATGAGTGAATTGACTGCGCAGACCGCCTTTGTCCTTGATGCGTTTCGGCCAGGCAATGACCATCGGGTCACGAATACCTCCCAGATGTGAAGCAACCTGCTTCCCCCATTTGAAGGGCGTATTGCCAGCCCACGCCCACGCCGCCGCGTAATGCGGAGCCATGTGCGGACCGCCCCATTTGTCGAGTCCGCCGTATGCTTTGATTGCTTTCAACTGCTGGTCGCTCGTAAGCGGGACGCCGTTCAGGGTCGTCATTTCGTTGAACGTCCCGGTCTCCGTGCCTTCCATGCTCGCGCCGTTGTCACCAAAGATGTAAATAATCAGGGTGTTATCGGCGAGACCCATGTCCTCAATCGCTTGCACGACGCGCCCCACCGCATGGTCGGTGTTTTCCTGGAAACCGGCATAGACTTCCATCTGACGCGCATACACTTTTTTTACTTCCGGCGGTACGCTGTCCCAGGCGGGGAATGCGGGATCACGAGGAGTAAGCTTGGCACTGGCCGGAATAACGCCGAGCTTCTTCTGCCGCTCGAATGTCTCTTCGCGCAACTTGTCCCAACCTTGATCGAACTTGCCCTTGTATTTGTCGCTCCATTCCTTCGGTACCTGATGTGGCGCATGGGTTGCACCCGTCGAGAAATACAGAAAGAAGGGTTTATCCGGCGCCTGCGCCTTCTGATCGCGAATCCACGTAACCGCGTGGTCGACCATGGCGTCGTTGAGATAAAAATTCTTCTCCTTCGGCACGCCAATAATGTTGTTATTCTCGGCAAGAAGCGGATCGAACTGGCCGGTTTCGCCGCCCAGAAATCCCCAGAAATAATCGAAACCGAGCGCGTTCGGCCATCGATCAAAAGGGCCCGCAGGCCCCTGCTGCGAATTAGGTGTAAGATGCCACTTGCCGATCGCAGCAGTGTTGTAACCGTTGGCCCGAAGAATCTGCCCGATGGAAGCGGCGCTCGTCGGCCAATTCGTGCTGTAGCCAGGCCAACCGCCGATCAGTTCGGAGATCGAGCCGAATCCCACCGCATGATGATTCCGGCCCGATAGCAACGCCGCGCGCGTGGGCGAACAAAGCGCAGTCACGTGAAATCGATTGTAACGAAGTCCCTGCGTCGCCAGTTTGTCGAATATCGGCGTGGCGACGGGGCCGCCGAAGGTGGAAGGATTGCCGAAGCCGGCATCGTCAATCAGCACCAGCAAAATGTTCGGCGCATCCGGTGGAGCTTTCACCGGGTTAGTAAAAGCCGCTTCGGATCCTTCCAACGTACGTTTCGTGATTCCCTGGAACGGCTCGACTGGACGCGGGAGTACAGTTCGGTCCCACTCCGCATTCGCAGCGACTGATCCGAGTATTTGCGCTGTCAGCGCAAATACAGTCACAATTAGACATACCTTTGACTTCGACATGACGGTTTTGGGCACGCTGTGTATCCTCGGGTTACAAGGCTGGTCAAGAAAGCAATACTTCGTCTCGCGCGAGTCGTTTTTGATTATCGGCCGAATGAGCGGGGCATTGCGGCTAACAGGTCCTACCAACAATCGATATCTTCGAATGATTAGCTAGATCAACAATTGGATCGCGTTCGAGCAGTAAAGTCTTTTCAGCCTCAACGGCGATCACGCGCAGTTTTGCTTCGGCTGCGACGCGCATTGTTTCGACACCAATCACCGGCACGTCGAACCGCATGTCCTGGCTGGGCTTTGCCACCTTGACCATTACCGCCCTGCTGCTGGCAAGTTCGCCGCCGCGCCTAATGGCATCGTTTGTTCCTTCCAGAGCTTCTACTGCCACGACGGTGCCATTCCTAACGAGCACCGTCTGTCCGATGTCGAGTCGCGCAATCTCCTTGGCGATTCTCCAGCCTAAAACAACATCGTCTTCTTCGTTTCGGGATAACTTTGGACCGGCAATTAGTCCTGAAGCCGCGAGAGAGTCCTCGAGAAAGGTTGTCGCCGGCAAAAGCTCCACATCGATTTTTGCGAGTTCATCCGCGATGGATACGAAGATGGATTCGGCATTGCGCTCTTTCAGTGTGCCCAGCAACATCAATGCTTTCCAGTCCGGACGCAGATCGAAAAGGTTCTTCGGCGCGATTTGTCCTGCCATGATCGCGTGGTGAATGTCGTGCACACGAAAAAATGTCAGCAGTCGGTTAAGTTGTCCGACGCGCATCCATTCGAGCACATCGACATGTTGCTGAAGGACTGGATCGGTCTCGCTGGTGAATGCGGCCGCACTTATTTTTTTCACACCGGCTTTTCGCGCTGCGTCTGCGAGCAATCGCGGGTAAACGCCGTTGCCGGCAACGATTCCTAAGGCGTGTAGTGGTGCTTGTGCCAAGCACCGAATGTGAAATAGACAGGCGCTTGACACAAGCACCTCTACAAGCGCGTGAGATTACGCTTTCCCGGATCAGCTACCCATGGTGGCGGCGGCGTTTGACGTGCAACTGAGCGAGCGCTTTCTGCAGGGACGCCTGAATGGCCGCTACCTGTTCAGGCGTTTGATCTTCTTTCATCGCCGCTTTTGCGCGCTCGACCGCCGCCTCGGCTGCAGCGATATCGATCTTCTCGGACTCTAGCGCCATGTCGGTCAACACCGAAACAGCGTCCGCTCTAATCTCCACAAACCCTTCGCCTATCGCCATTACACTTTCGCGACCGTTTTTCAGAACACGCAGCTCACCCGGTACCAAGGTAGTTAGCAGCGGGACGTGTTTGGGGTAAACTCCCAGCTCCCCCTCAGAACCGGGCAACGTGACCATGTCCACGTCTTCGGAGTAAATCTTTTCCTCCGGCGTTACAATCTCGAGCTTCAAAGTCGCCATGTGTCCAATTTAACCATTGAGAGAGTTAGCGATTTGGCGATTCGGAAGGCCAAGGCTTTAACCCTCTTTGATCGTGTCGATGCCGCCCTTCATGTAGAAATTTTGCTCGGGCACATCGTCGTGTTTGCCTTCCAGAATTTCTTTGAAACCGCGAACTGTTTCCGCAACCGGAACATATTGGCCCTTATAGCCGGTGAAAACCTCT
>DATASP010000066.1:0-4205 GCA_036269155.1 Candidatus Udaeobacter sp. | reverse complement strand
GTGCTGAGCGTGCTGCTTAATATCGTGCTTGCTCCCTTGCTGATTTTTGGAATCGGTCCGTGGCCTAAACTCGGAGTAACCGGCGCGGCGCTCGCAACGTTCATTTCCATTCTCGTCGCCGACGTGCTGATGGTTATTTATTTCGAAAAGAAATATCACTATCTGCGTTTTCGATTCCCGCTTTTTAGACCGCGGACAAAAATTTGGTCGGGGATGCTGCGCATCGGTGTGCCCGCTGGCGCTGAGTTCATGCTGCTCTTCGTTTACATCCTGCTTGTCTACGCAATCATCCGCGGCTTTGGGCCAGCAGCTCAGGCGGGTTTCGGAATCGGGGCGCGCGTAATGCAGGCGCTTTTTTTACCGGTGGTGGCGCTCAGCTTTGCCGTGTCACCTGTGGTAGGTCAGAACTTTGGCGGTCGGCGCGCCGACCGGGTCCGTCAATCTGTCTATTCGGCCGTTGGCTTAGCGTCGCTACTGATGCTGGTCCTTACGTTGATCGTGTTGCTCGCGCCGGGGACGCTGATTCGCATCTTCTCGCGCGATCCGCGAGTGATTGCCTTTGGCAGCGAGTATCTTCGGATCGTGTCAGTGAATTTCGTCTCGGCAGGAGTTGTCTTTGTAACTTCCAGCGTTTTTCAGGGAGTCGGCAACACGCTGCCACCGCTGTTTAGCTCGCTGACACGGCTGGTCCTGTTCGCTCTGCCGGCGATTTACATCTCGCGGACGCCCGGGTTTGAGATCAGGCACATCTGGTATCTGTCGGTTGGGTCCATCATTTTTCAGATGTGCGTTAATCTCTTGCTGCTGCGGCACGAATTGCGAAAGCGGCTTCGATTCGACGAACCGGACACTTTCATTCCTGCGAGCGCGACGGCGTCGTAGTCACCCGCGGCAGGCTCTCTTCAATTTGGTCAATCAACCGAGGAATATTTATTGGCTTGGCGAGAGATCGATGCCCTTCGATACGCAGACCAGCTGTTGTTTCAGTTTCCGTGATTAACGCGGTGAGAAAGATGATCGGCGTGTCACACAATTCTGGATCGGCTTCAATTTGTGCCGCTACTTCGCTTCCATCTGTCTTCGGCATCATGATGTCGAGCAAGATCGCATGGGGTCTAAAATTCCGGGCGCTTTGGTGAGCCTGATCAGCGTCGTTCTCTTCGAGCACGACATAGTTGCCGGTCTTTTCGAGAAGAATTTTGACCAGGTGTGTACTGTCCGGGTCGTCGTCAACGATCAGGACGCGTCGTTTTTCTTTGATGAGCGACCTGGTGATCCCATCAATTTCAGATTGATCGAACCAATAAACATGAGACCGCGGCGGATTCTCGCTGACCACGTACGAAGCGTTGACGTTAAATCCGTCAGCATCTTCGATGACTTCGAGCACACCGGATACTTCGGAATCTATTCCGTCTCTGATCGGCCTGAACGTCACAGTCCGTCCGTCGATCTCGTCGGGAGACAGTGGCAGCTTAACCGTTGACGGTCGGTGTCTCATACCGCGTGCGTTAACCTTATTTCGAAGGTTCGCCAGGTTTTGGTGGTGTGCCGGGTTTTGCGCCTTCGCCGGGCTTCGGTGGTGCACCGCCCGCGGGTGCGCCGCCACCGCCGGGAATGTCTTGGTCAGGGGCACCGAGAATGTCAGGCTCAGTAAATGAATTTGGATGGTTGGCTAGCTCTTTGCGCAAGGCGGCAATCTGTTCGGCTGTGACCGGGCTTGCGCTATTGCCCCATTCGCTCCGCTCGTAGGTCATGACGTCCGCGATTTGTTTGTCAGTCAAAGTTTTGTCCCACGGTTGCATTACCGCTGAGCCAAACTGTTGTCCTTTCACTTTGACCGGCCCTTGCAATCCTTTGAGCACGATCATGCCCATGCGTTGCGAGCCACCGTTCGTGAATTCAGAACCCGCAAGCGGTGGATATTGGCCGGGCACACCGACACCATTCGCTTGATGACACGTCTGACAATTTGCTGAGAAAACTTTTTTGCCGCGATCGTGCGGCGATAATTCGGCAGCTTGCTCGCCTCCAGCAGGGCCTCCCGCTGCTTTCTTTGCGGGAGGAGGCGCGCCCATCGGATCGAGCCCGCCACCGGTGAAGTTGCCTGAGTAACGGCCGAGATACGCGCCACCAAAAAATATGGCCAGCCCGTAAATCGCGATCAACCAAACCGAGAGCGGCTCGGCGCCAACGCGCGGTTCGCGTTTTTCGCGTTGAACGGCGGCGTGCACCTGTTGGACGTCGGACTGTTCGCCGTAATCCATTCCCTGCCCTATGCGCGCTGGCTGTTTCGGTTCGTCGCTCATTGCATGGTCATTTTGCAGGAGCCGGCGACGGCGGTGGCGATCCGGCTGCAGCCGCAGGCGGCGGTGCCGCGGGTGCACCTCCGGCCGATCTGACATCGTTCAGGGGATGCGATTGATTCAGCGCCATCAAGTAAGCGACGAGACATTTCGCATCATAAGTGGGAATCACTTCCCATCCTTCCGGTGGCGCATCGGAACCGGTGAGGTGCAGCGCGTCGGCCGAACGTTGGTCACGGATTCGCCGTTTTTCGTAGAGAAAACGATACGATGGCATGTTTGAATCGAGGTTGATACTGCGGGGCGAATAAAGATGGACGTGATGCCAGGCCGCGGAGTACATCGGCGGCTCACCACGTGTTTGTTCTGGCCACGGTGGCCCTGCGGTCTGCGGCCCAGATGATGGAGTGGTCGTCGCTCCGGGGCTTGAATTTGCCATTGCTCCTGGCGAGGGCGAAGCAACACCGGTCGGCGGAGCAGTTGACGGCGATCCCTTTGGTGCAGACGAAGCTGGCGAACCCGCGGCCGAAGGCGAGGCACTTTGCTGCGCAGCCGGCGGACTAGAGGCCGGCGCTCCCTGTGTTGCGGGTACCGCAGCTGGTGCTGCGGTCTGTGGCACAGCCGAGCCAGCGGGACTCGTTGCTCCACCCGGTGAAGCTGCAGGAGATGCAGCGCCACCCGGAGGAGGACTCTGCTGTTCCGCAGGCGCGCGCGCGCCGATGTTCGCGATGTCCTGTCCCATGCGCATTTTCGCCAGAAACACCGGGCGTTCGAAAATGTAATCGCGCGGCGCGCTGCGGCGGTTACCCCAACCCCGTTCAATATCGTCTCCCGCGTAATCGGCGCGTACTTGCTGGCTGTGGCAATACATACAACCGTTCGCAGCGTAAACATGCGCGCCGCGTTCAAACATTCCTGATTGCGGCTGCGGATAAATATCTGTGCCATCCTCATCGGACTGCGGATTGAGATGTCCGATCTGCCAATTCGGAATCACGGTCAATCCTACCCACGAGAAAGCGAACGTGCCGAAGATTCCCAGAAAAAGAGGAGCGAGACCTTTCATCAATGCCCTCCGGAAGTCTCCGCTTCAACAGGGTTGAGAAATGTGGGAACTGTCGATGTGCGTCCCAATCCCAAAAGCATCAAACCGAAGTGATATGCGAAAATGAAATGAGCAACGGTGAGCAAAATTCCGGCGAGACTTCGTCCTCGAAGATAGGGGAGCACCGTTTCCACAGTCTCGCTGAACGGGAGCGAGGGATTCTCCATGTCCGCGCCTTGAAGAAAGCCGCCGGCGAGCAGCATCAGCGTCATCAAACCGATGCCATAAGCGGATGCCCAGAAATGCAATTTAATCAACGACGCGTATCGCCATTCGCGACCGACCAAACGCGGCACGATATAGTACATCGCACCAAAAATTACCATCGTGAAAAATGCGTAAAGACCGAGGTGCGAGTAAGCGATGCTGGTCTGACTGAAGCTAACATAGCGCGCGACCGAGCGAAACGAAATCAACAGACCAACGACGCTAAATACCGTGTAAGACATTGCGCCAAAGACCGTGAACCGCAGCGTTGGGCTATAGCGCATCAACGGAAAATAACCTCGCATTGTCATGTGATGATTCAGTCCGACAGTCGCGACAGGGATCATGCTTAAGATCATCGCTGCGATGCTGGCCGTGATCATCCACGCTGGAAACGGCCCGTCTACGAGCCGCTGCATTCCGGTCCAACTTGAGAAAAGCGCGTACGTCCAAAAACCAATCGTCGCGAGATGATAACTGTACACCGGGCGTCCGATTACTTTCGGAATCATGTAATACGCGGTGCCGAGGGCAATGGCCCCGAACCACAGAAAGAGCAGATTATTCGCGTACCACCAGCCAACAGC
>DATASP010000065.1:0-4546 GCA_036269155.1 Candidatus Udaeobacter sp. | reverse complement strand
GCCTGGCTTGAAAACGGTTTTGTGGACGTTGTCACTCGGGTTCATGGGCACAGTATGTTTGCTGAATGCCTCCCGGTGCGGCCGTATTCACTGTTACTTCACTGGCCCGTTTTTCATCGTCGGTGCTGTTACGTCGCTGGGATATGGTATTGGGCTGCTACCATTTGGGCCGTCCGGATGGAAATGGATTGGTGACATAACAATTATTGGCGCGATCGTGCTCAGTTGCATTCCGGAACTCGTTCTCGGCCGGTATCGGCGAAATGGACCACGTGTGGTCTAAGCAGGTGCGATCATGGCTGTTAATCTAGAGCTCCCAGTTAAATGGGCGCGATGTTTGCTAAGGCAGGGCGAGACCGGGATGGGTTATCAGATAGCATCGATCACTCTGGAAGACGGTCGCGTGATCGACGACGTGCTGATTGTCGGCGGCACGATCGCAGAAGTTCGCGGCTACGATACGATTCCATTCTCAGTTGACGAGATTTCTGACATTACGGTCACACATCGCAAATGGGAGTTTCGCAGATGAAGTCTTTTTGCCCGCCGCGTTTCTTTGCACGGAAGACTGCTTGCATGATCCTGTAGCCACGCCCCTGTGGGGCGTCTGAACCTCAGGCTGGCCGACGAGAAGACGGCGCACCCGCCTTCGCGGCGCTTCGGCGTGGCAGGCAGCGCCGTGGCTACACGCACAACTTCCTTGTTCACTTTTTGCGCTGCGCGTTTCTTTGCGCGAAAGACTGGCAGGATGGCAGATGGCGAAACGATCGAATCGTACGTCCCGGCGCGCTTGGACCGGATGCCGTGGAGCTCATGGCATTGGCTGATCGTAGTTTCACTCGGCGCGACATGGATTCTAGATGGTTTGGAAGTCACATTGGCTGGAGCAGTAGGCGGAATTTTAACGCGCCACGAGACGCTTGGATTAACCGATACCCAGGTCGGCGGAAGCGCCACCTGTTACCTCGCGGGCGCAGTGCTCGGCGCGCTGCTCTTCGGTTATGGGACTGATCGGTTTGGCCGCAAGAAATTGTTCTTCATTACCGTTGCGGTTTATCTCATCGGAACGGCGCTGTCCGCTTTTTCCTGGAACTTCTGGAGCTATGCATTCTTTCGCGCAATCACAGGCGCAGGGATTGGCGGCGAGTATGCGGCGATCAATTCGGCAATCGACGAACTGATCCCGGCGCGTGTCCGCGGCCGCGTTGATTTGATCATCAACGGCTCATACTGGGTCGGCGCAGCAATGGGCGCAGGTGCGACACTTGTTCTGCTCGATCCTCAACGAATTCCAATTTGGCTGGGATGGCGATGCGCATTCGGAATCGGCGCGACGCTGGGACTCGTCATAATTTTCTTTCGCCGCTGGATTCCAGAGAGCCCGCGCTGGTTGATGATTCACGGTCGGAACCGTGAGGCGGAAGAAATTGTGGCCGACGTGGAACGAAAGATTATGGAAAGAAATGCGGCTGGGATCAACGATCCCGGCTACAGCGACATATGGCTCACCCGGATTCGAACGCGCACGCATACGCCCTGGCACGAGATTTGGAATGCGATCGTGCACGAACATCGCCGCCGTTCATTTCTTGGTTTTGTGCTGATGTGCACGCAGGCCTTTTTTTACAATGCGATCTTTTTTACTTACGCGCTCGTGCTAATGCGATTTTACAGCGTGCGCGAGCAAAATGTCGGCAGCTATCTTTTGCCCTTTGCGCTGGGAAACGTCCTTGGCCCATTGCTGCTCGGACATCTGTTCGACACGGTCGGACGCAAAAAAATGATCACGGCAACCTACGGGCTCGCAGGCATTTTACTGGCGCTGACCGGCTGGCTTTTTCACGCGGGCGTGCTCACCGCACAAACACAAACCGTTGCATGGACGATTATTTTCTTCATCGCGTCGGCGGCAGCAAGCTCAGCGTACCTGACGGTGAGCGAAATCTTTCCGCTGGAAATCCGCGCAGTGGCAATCGCAATTTTTTACGCGATCGGAACGCTGACTGGCGGCGTCGGCGCGCCGATACTCTTCGGATGGATCATCGGCACCGGGTCGGTTACGGCGTTGTTCACGGGGTATTTGGTGGCTGCGGCATTGATGATTTTTGGGGCGTTCACTGAAGCATGGATCGGTGTGCCGGCGGAGCGACGATCACTCGAGCATGTGGCCGCGCCGCTTTCGAGCAAGGGATTGTAACCCTGTAGCCGCGTCTCTGCTTGCCTCGCCGTAGCCTTGGCGAAGGAGGGTGAGACGCGCCGCGCAAGCCTGGCAAACATATCCCCGGCGCGCTTCGCACAGCGAAGCGGCTACAGGGAAGTTATCGGCGACAGCCGACGCTCATCTCGCGCGTATGAATTGGACCGGCGGGAGTTAGGTTGCTCGAATAAAGATGGAACGCTTCGACGCGAATCATTCCGGCGTCGAGCTCGGCATTCGAGTTCAGAAACTTCCTGAGCGATTGCGCGGAAACATCCCGGCATCTCGCAATGGTAATGTGCGGATGCCACGGGCGCAGATCCGGCTGCAACCCGGCAGCAAGCGCAGATTCCTGCACGCGTTTGTGGATCTGAAACAGATGGGGGTGTGCGTTGCCAATGCCGATCCAAATGATTTTCGGAGCGCCTTTTGCAGAAAATGTTCCGACGCCGCGAACAGGTAAAAAGAATGCGCCAAACTGGATCGCGCTGAGCTTTTCGCGCAACGCAGAATCGACATCGCCTTGAACATCATCGAAGAAACCGAGCGTCAGATGCATCTGAGCCGGGTCAGTCCAGCGCACGCCGCGAATGTGCGGATCGAGGCCTGCAAGCAACTGACGCGTTGAGTCTGGCAGATCGATTGCAACGAAAAGACGCTTGGCCATCAGAAAGCAACCGTCCAACTCCGACGCGTCGCGAGCAAGCGCTCAACCCGCCTTCGTCCCGCCGTCGCGGGACTACGGCGCGGCAGGCGCCCAACTCCGAAGGATCGCGAGCAGGCGTCCAACTTCCAATCGAAACAGCGGCGGCAATTAGAGCGATTCCTAGAGCGGCTTTCTGTTGACTTCGTTGTTTTTCTCTGTCGCTCGATCGGCGAGCTTTGTTAATCGTTCTGGTGTTAATCGACGGAGTTGAGAGCCAGCTTGCGATTCAGTGCCTTCCTCACCGCCCGCTCCAGGTAGAAGCCGATTTGCCAATTTCATCGCGTAACCGGTGAGATTTGGAAAAAGCGCGTTCCCAAGAATAGCCGCGCGCGCAGCAAAGCTGAGTGTCAGCGACGGCTGACCACGACGGCAGGCCGCGAGAATTTTTCTCGCGGCGCGATTGGCGTTCATGGAAAGGAGCGGCGCTCCCGCAGAAGCCGCGAACCAGGCAAACTCCTTGTCATGCTGTCCTTTAAATTTTGCATTCACATGTGAGCCGGTGCGCATCATTCCTGGCGCCACCGTTGTCACATGAATGTTGTCGCGCGCCAACTCTGCCCGCACCGCATCGGACAAACCGGTCAGTGCAAATTTGCTCGCGCTGTAGGACGCCATATGCGGCACCGCAATTTTGCCGCCAATAGAAGAAATATTCACGATGCGTCCCCCGCCCCAGATGCACATTTCTGGAACGATCTGTGAAATCAATTCGAAAGGCGCCCAAAAATGCAATCGCATGGCGCGGTCGAAATCCTCCGGCCTCATATGCTCAAGCGGACCGACTTCGATAATGCCGGCGTTGTTGATCAGGATGTCGATCTTGCCAAAGCGATCGATGATTCTGCGAACAGCGGAGCGAATTTGTTCGCTATCCAGCAAATCGCATTCAATCGTCAGGACGACAGTACCATGCGGCGCCAGATCCGCCTTTGCGCGCGCCAGTTCCTCAGGATCGCGCGCGATGAGAGCAACGTGGCCGCCTCCTCCGCAAACGTATCGCGCGAGCACGAGTCCGAGCCCGCGCGATCCGCCGGTAATGACGACGATTTTGTCGCGCAGAGGATAGCGTGCGGTGCGAATGAACCGAACGATTACCCAGATGAGCAGTAGGAGGGCGACTGCTGGCAACACGACACGAAAATTCATTTCGAGGACCTACAATCAAGATACGAAAGCTTCGCAGCAAACGGCCGTGAACAAGGAACGACGGCTTCCCAGCCTTCGAGCGAAGGTGATGGCTGGGAACCTGTCACTCCTTGACACAATCAGCCGTGTTTTCGATTAAATCGCGCGACTTCACGCGCCGTCTCGCGATCGATGGCGCGCTTTTTCAAATCCGCCCGCTTATCACCTGCGACTTTGCCATACCCCACCCCGAGCTCAGCTTTTACTTTGCCATTTTTCCAGTAGAGCTTGAGAACGACGAGCGCGCGGCCTTTCACCTGTGTTTCGCCATACAGCCTGTCGATCTCCTGGCGATGTAACAACAATTTGCGGACGCGTTTTGCCGGCGGGATTTCGTGGCTGGCACGTTCGTACGGTTGAATGTCGGCGTTATAAAGGAACGCTTCGCCGTTTTCGATTCGCGCGAAAGCATCGCCGATATTCGCCTTGCCTGCGCGAATCGATTTAACTTCGCTGCC
>DATASP010000064.1:0-5514 GCA_036269155.1 Candidatus Udaeobacter sp. | reverse complement strand
GGGCTGCGAACGAAGACGCACTTCGCACAAATCTGCTATCGCTGCAGACAACGCGGACACGCCATGTGGGGAACGATCCGAACGTGGACCGCTATGATCCTGATCTCTGGACCGATGAATTTGCCTTTCTGAACCAGCCAGCTCAGGCGCAAATTCAAAGCGATTTGTTCTACGATTACCGAACTAATGTAGACGCGTATCCGAAGTGGCAGGCATGGATGCGCGAAAAGCAGCCGCGCCTCCTGGTGATTTGGGGGAAGTACGACCTCTCGTTCGATCTTGGAGAGCCGGAACGCTACCGCGCGGACGTTCCGAATGCTGAAGTTCGCGTTCTCGACGCGGGTCACTTTGCGTTGGATACCGCAGCGGACCAGATCGCGCACATCGTCCGGGGTTTCATGAAATAGCGCGGGCTAGGCGACGGCTGGAGCAATTGTGAGCAACTGGTTACTGGCCTTGTCGTTTACGGGCGCCGAGATGCCGCCGAGAATTTGCCATATATCATGAGCGCGAATCCAGGTGTGGGTGATGCGCAACACATAGCGCGCGATACTTCTCCAAGTGGTTGGCTTTGATGTAATCCCAGTACGCTTTCTCCAGATTCCAAACCTGCGCTTTTTCTTTCGCTGAACCTTGCGCAAAAGCAGTCGACGCGAGCACGAGGAGAAAGGAAATAGCCTTTTAACATTCCGCGATCATATAGACTCAACGCCTGACGCAGAGAAATTATTCTTCTCTTAAAGCGCAATCCTGGCGGACAATCACAGCTTCACATTGAACGCCGATAATTTTATCAATCACCTCATTCGCACGCGCTGGATTTCCTTGCTCGTCGTCGCGCTTTTCTTCTTGAGCGGACAGTGGGCAAACGCAGATCCGGTAGGAGACTTTTTCAAGAAAGTTGGCCAGTCAGTTTCGAAGGCTTTCCAGCCTCAACCCCATCCTGCGCATCCTCAAACCGAGAAGACGCGGGTCTCCCGGCGCGCCAATTCCCAAAAATCAAATGCCGTCCCGCCGGCGCCGAGTGCACCTGGAGAAACCCCACAACCTGCCAAAGAGGAGAAGTCTCCTCCCGGCATGCTGCCGGCTTCAGCCGCGCCTGTGGAAAAAGCAAAAGAAGATATGCCCTATGGAATTCCGGTCCCGGGCCGAAAGGGCATGGTCACGAGCCCTTACTTACCGGAGGGAAATTACATCGATGTGAGCGCTTTTGCGCCGGGGTCAGCTGTGAAAGATCCATACACAGGAAAGCTTTTCAGGGTGCCATAAATTCTTACTCGCTGAGGTTAATCGGATTTTTCGAGGCCAGTAATTTTCCAGAGTTTGTACGGTTCGGTGCGAGTCGATTTGCCGTTATTGAACCGCGGCATGTTCTCGATCTGTGATGCTGTAAGGTACAAATCGCCGTTCGGTCCCCAGCTCAATGTGTCCGGCCAGAGTAAGCGTTTATCGGTGATAATTGGCTCGATCTTTTTAGATGCTGCATTCCAGCGCACAACGCCGTTGTGTTCGAGATCGGTGAGATAAACGCTACCGTCCGCCGACTCCAACATTCCGTCAGGCGCGGGCGTTTGCGCAACGCTCTCGACTTTCGATTCGAGATCGCCTTTCGAAAGGTTCTCGTCGATGAGGTAACTCGTCTTAATCCGGTAGAGCGTGTGGCCGGTTAATGCGTGATAATAAAGGTAACCGTTCTTGGTATCGAGCGCGATACCGTCCGACGCGATCTGGGGTGGACTTTTCTTTTGCTGATCGATTAGTTCTCTCCCGTCCACGACCAACTTAAATCCTGGTTCAGGCTTCGTGGATTTATGATCGTCGAGCAATCGTCGCGCTTTGCCGCTAACAAGATCGGCAACGACGATTGCGCCCTTGGCGGAGTCGGTGATGAACGCTTTTCTATTGGCGGTGTCGATGCGGACGTCATTCAAATAACTTTTCGCGGGCGCGACATCTTCACCGAATGGAATTGTCTGCGTTACCTTATTTGTGGCGAGATCGACTTTGACCAGCTTCGGTCCGCCTTTGACGATCTCCTGCATTTTCGGTGCCGCCGGATCGAGAATCCAAAGATTGTCCTGGTCGTCGACCACGACGCTTTGCACACAAACGAAATGAGATTCGGGCGAGCCCGGCTTGCCACCGCGAGTCCCTCCTACGGCGAATTTGTTCCATTCGTCATCCGGGAACGGACGCGGCTGGCCGTTAACAACTTCGGCGACGGAAAGGGAATGATCGTCTGACCAATACGGAAAGTTAACGAAGATGCGGCCGGATTTTTGCGATACGCCGACACCGGTGACTTGCTGGTTGGAAAAACTGGCGACTTCCTGCAATTCCGCAGCGAAACTCGTTGCGGCGATGACCGCAACCGCGGCAACAATGACGCATGTGTTCACATAACAACAACGCGCCGCGTGTTTCCGCCAGTTTGGGTTAACTGTGGATTCCTCACTCGCGATTCGACTGTATAAATCGCGGACTCGCGTGGATACCGATCTGACGCAGCGTTGTTTTTCCGGAGTTAACGAACCGATGCGGTGTGTTAGCGGGGATGACCACGATGCCGCCCGCTTTCACCTCGCGCGTTTCGTTTCCGACCGTGATGGTGGCGGAGCCCTCAAGAGTAAATGCGACCTCGACATACGGGTGTGTATGTAATGGCGAACCTTGGCCGGCCCTGGCATTGACGATGTAGGCTGAGACGGGTGCGTCGTGTTTCTCTCCGTGAAATTCGTACGACATTCCGACAAATGGCAGCTGTGCAAGGTCGATGAAGCTCATATGCCACTGTGCATCTACCAGGAACACTGGAAAGCGAGAATTAGAAAGTAGGAGACAAAGAACAGCGTCTACCCAAGGCAGCGGCACGCCACTTAGGACAGAAGTCAGACGTTAGAAGTTAATGGGCTACGGCGGCGGCTTCGCCTTTTGGGTTTTTGCAAAACCAAATGGCAACGGCGGCGACGAGCAGGCCGATGGCCACAACGAGGAAAGCGTCGTTGAACGCCATGACAAACGCTTCCCTGGTCATTATCGATTTGATCACGGCGTAAGCTTGTTTGAGCGCGCTGACAGGGTCGAAGCCTTTCTCGATAAAAGTTTGTTGAAGCGCGGCGATGCGTGCCTGGGTTTGCGGAGCGTAAGCGGTGACTGTTTCGCCGATGCGCAGATCGTGAAATTGTTCGCGACGCGTGACGAGCGTGGACAGCAAGGCAATCCCGAAACTGCCTCCGACGTTTCGGAAAATATTGAAGATCGCGGAACCACTGGCGGCGTTTTTAGGAGCGAGAGTGGCTATGGCCAGGCCGGTAACCGGGACGATGGTGAACGGTTGACCAAATGCGCGAACGAGATTTGCGATTGTGAGCTGGTCGCCGGCTGTGTTGCTGCTCATGACTGTGTTCATGAAACAACTGACCGCGAAAATAAGACAACCGACGGAGACGAGCAGGCGTTGATCGATCCGTTTCATCAGCAACGGCAGAAATGGGAATATGAGAAACTGCGGCAACCCAACCCAAACCAAAACCTCTCCGATTTGAAGCGGGCTGTATCCCTGAACCGTCCCGAGATAAAGCGGGATGAGGAAAATGCTGCCGTAAAGTGCAAGGCCAAGCCCAAAGGCAACGATCGAGCTGAACCCGAGATTGCGGCAGCCCAATAAACGCAGATTTACGAAAGGTTTCTCGCGAACAAGTTCGATGATTATGAAAAGCGGAACAAAAAT
The DNA here is from genome assembly GCA_036269155.1 of Candidatus Udaeobacter sp. GTDB lineage: Bacteria > Verrucomicrobiota > Verrucomicrobiia > Chthoniobacterales > UBA10450 > Udaeobacter. The sequence goes on along the minus strand of DATASP010000064.1, from coordinate 1,784 downwards.
CGCGGCGAGAATGGCGCAGTTGCGAATGAACGGACTGCCGAACCAATCCTTGCGCTGGCCTTCTTCGAGCATCGCAATTAGCGAGCCGAGACCGATGGCCATGCAAAGAATTCCCCACCAGTCGCCATCACGAAGTTGCTCCAGCTTCATCGACCTTTTGCTTGTCGCGTAAAAGATCGACGCAAACATCAGCGCGCCGGGAATGAAGTTGACGTAAAAGTTCCATTCCCAGCCGAAGCGATCCGTCAGCCAACCTCCAAGCGCGGGACCGATTGCAGGCGCGAGAGTTGCAGTCATGCCGAACATTGCCTGGCCGATGGGGAGTAGATTTTTTGGCATGCGCCGAATGATGACCGTGAGCGCCATGGGAATGAAAACTCCGCCAGTGAATCCCTGTCCGGCGCGAAAGATGATCATCTCGCCGAGACTCGTAGAGATCCCGCACAAAGCCGAAAAAATCAGGAAAAGAACAATGTTTGCGAGGAGGTAATAGCGAACAGTAAAGACTTCAGCGAACCACGCGGTCAACGGGATGGTGATGATTTCGCCGACAAGATAGGCGGTCGAGATCCAGGAACCCTCGTCCGGTGTTGCGGCAATCCCTCCTGCGATATCGCGCAAGGATGAGTTCGTAATTTGGATGTCGAGCACAGCCATGAACGCACCGAGCATCGTGCCGAAGACGGCGATCCAACTTCGCAAATCCATTTTGCGATCTCCCTCTTCCATAACCTTGCGCTATTGGCGTGGACCGGTCCGCAGGTCGACTTTCGGTTCGCACGACAACCCCGGCACGACGCGCTCCCGGTATTTGCCGACGTCGTCGAATACTACTTTCACAGGCACGCGCTGAACGATTTTGGTGAAGTTGCCGGTCGCGTTGTCCGGCGGCAGCAACGCGAATGTCGATCCGGTGCCCGGTTGCAAACTGTCAATATGCGCACTGAAAACGTGATCAGGAATTGCGTCGATTTTTACATCGACGTGCTGGCCCACGCGCATGCGCTTGAGTTGTGTCTCCTTGAAATTTCCCAGCAGCCAGACATTTTGTTCAACGACCGCCATGAGTGCCTGCCCAGGTTGAATGTGCGCGCCGGTCTCGACCGTTTTCTTGGCGATACGTCCATCAGCCGGCGCGACGATTGTGGTGTATGAGAGCTGAAGCTCAGCGTTGGCGAGCGCTGCTTGCGCCGCCGCCAGGTCCGCCTTCGCTGCGTTCAATGCGCCGTTTGCTGTTTTCAATGCAGCCGTGGCGTTATCGACATCCTGTTTGGAAACAACTTTTTTACTGCCGAGATCCGTGAATCGATTGTAGTCCTGTTGCGCGTGAGTCTGGTTCGCCTGGGCCTCATCGCCGGCGGCGCGCCGCTGTGAAGCCTGGGCGCGCGCCTGTTCGACGGCGACTTTGAAGTCGCGCTGATCGAGCATTACCAGAGGCTGCGCACCGTGAACGAATTGGTTGTCGTCCACATTGACGTGTTCGACCGTTCCGGCCACGCGCGCGCTGATTTCGTGAACATGCGTGGTCGTATAAGCGTCATCGGTTGAAACGAAGTTGCGGGCGTGCAGCCAATAAAGAAACACGCCGATTAAAATGACGCCCAAAACGATTCCACCAATGATCAGAGTTTTCTTGGAAAGGTGAAACTTCTTCTCTCCGCTGTCGTGTCTTTTGGAGCGATCCTTCTCGGCGGTCGCACCATCATGTTTTTCTCTGGTCTGGCGAGATCCATCACCTTCACCGTTACCGGTGAAGGCGTCGCCGTCTTTTGTTCTCGTGCTGT